>NZ_JACJEI010000004.1:0-152166 GCF_014163985.1 Pseudoalteromonas sp. SR41-4
CTAGAACCTAGAACCTAGAACCTAGAACCTAGAACCTAGAACCTAGCTCCATAAAGCTCGCTAACTTTACTCTCGTCCCTCGCTAACTCTTCATTTCTTCAATATCTTATCTTTAAAGTCGAGTACTTTACCAATGCCTGAGCCCAGCTTCATTAAGCTTTGTAGCTGTTCTGGGCTTAAGCGCTGTAGCTCTGATGACCATTTTGTGACTGTTTCGAGCAGGTCGTGAATTTCATGCATTTGCTGTTGAGCAAACTTTTCATCGTCATTGTTTGCAGGCTCTAGCAGGTTATCTCTGAGTAGACTTAAGGTCGGGTCTATTTCACGTTTTTTGCGCTCTTCAAATACGCGGTTGGCCATATCCCAAATAGTACCTGCAGGGGCGTAATATTCTTTTCTGTCACCTGGAATATGCTGCACTTTTATTAAACGCCAAGATTGCAGTTCTTTGATCCCCATGCTGACATTACCACGAGAAATGCTTAAGGCATCGGCGATTTCGTTTGCTGTCATTGGCTCTTTGGTGATGATCAATAAACCACACATTTGGCCAATGGTGCGATTAAAACCCCAACGACTACCCATTTCGCCACAGTGCATTACAAAGGCAAAGTTCTTATCTGATAATGTCATTGCTTCTCAAGTTTCAATAAATAATGAAATTAATGCTAGCACGCTGAATATGTTTAGCAAGATTTACTGCGCAATACGCTGAATTTTCCTTGGCTGAAGCAAGCCTATGGGATTATGTGTTGGTACTAGGGCGTGTTGACCTTTGTGGATTAAAATTTGTTCACTCTAGGGGTGATTTAATGGCGGCGCGAGGTTTGTAACCTAGTGGGGCTAAGTAAAAATCGAGCAACAAAGAGTTAATCGCCCCTAGGAAGAACCCTAAGGGCAGCGCGTGTTTGGCATTGATGCTGCGTTATCGCCTATTTATGGGGAACAACCACACTACATAGGCTCTGCCTTGCCTAAATACCAAACACACTGCTGCAAAATTAATCACAAAAGGTCAACACGCCCAAATGTCGTTCTGAACAAGTTATATCACTAAAGTTTGATTTAGATTAATTTTCACTCATCTAGAGTCGCGTAAGGTGTACACTAATTTACGACAACTAATTTCTTAACAACTATTTAATAACAACTTCGCAACAACAAGGAACGAGCAATGAAAGCAGCCGTTAATAGTACTTACAAAGGCAAATTAGAAATTTCAGACTTACCCATTCCAACCGTTGGAGTCAATGATGTTTTAGTTAAAATAGCCGCATGTGGTGTGTGTCATACTGATTTACATGCCTGTCATGGTGATTGGCCAGTAAAGCCTAAAATGCCGTTAGTTCCAGGGCATGAAGGTGTTGGAGTGATCGAACAGCTGGGTAGCAATATTACTCATTTAGAAATTGGTGATCGTGTTGGCATTCCTTGGCTATACAGTGCATGTGGTCATTGTGAATTTTGTTTAGAAGGTAAAGAGACCTTATGTCTTTCACAGCATAATACGGGTTACTCAGTTGATGGTAGTTACGCAGAATATTGCTTAGCCGATGGGAACTATGTTGTAAAGATCCCTGAAGGCTTAGGTTTTTCAGAAGCTGCGCCATTATTTTGTGCCGGTGTTACAACCTATAAAGCGCTAAAAGTGTCAGGTGCTAAGCCAGGACAATGGGTCGCTATTGTTGGTGTAGGTGGGCTTGGGCATCTTGCGGTACAATATGCAAAGGCAATGGGCTTTAATGTAATTGCAGTGGATACTGGTGTTGATAAACTGGCTTTAGCAAAAGAGTTAGGTGCAGATATCACACTGGACTTTAAAGAATGTGTGCCTAGTGAGGCTATATTTGAGCAGGTAGGGGGCGCACATGCTGTGGTATGTACCGCTGTATCCAAGCCGGGGTTTGAGCAAGCTTATAAGAGTGTTCGCCGTGGTGGAAAATGCGTGTTAGTTGGTCTGCCTCCAGAGGATATGCCGTTGCCTATTTTTGATACTGTACTCAATGGCGTTTCTGTTGTTGGCTCAATTGTTGGCACACGTAGAGATTTACAAGAATGTTTAGAGTTTGCTGCACAGGGCAAAGTTAAAGCAATTATTGAAGAAAAACGTCTTGAAGATATCAATGACATATTTGACGATATGCTCAAAGGTGAAATTAATGGCCGTATAGTAGTCACTATGTAAAGGTAAAAAAGCGCACAAGCATTTTGTGCGCTTTTACAGCTTATAACTTAAAGCTTATAGCTCAAAGTTAGCTTCGCATTGCGTTCTTCGCCTGGCATACCACCTAAAAACATTGCTTTTGAGTAATAAACTTTATTAAACAAATTATTTAAATTTAGCTGTAAGCCCCATTTATCAGTGTTATAACTTAACGCAGCATCATAAATAGTATAGCTTGGTACATAACCATCAGGAATGCCGAATGATGACGAATTAGTACTGCGATCATCAACATACTTTACGCCCGCACTTAATTTTAGTGGCTGGGCTAGTTCAAACCACTGAGCACTGTATGTTAACCATGTGCTTGCTGTTACATAAGGCACACCTTTTTGACGCGCAGCAAATGTGCTCACATTAGGGTTTTTCTGTTCACGCGCATCTTGATAAACACCATTGATATTGACCTTCCATTGATCATTTAAATAGGCATTTAGATCAAGCTCGACACCACGGGTTTTTTCTTCACCATTAAAGTAATTTTTTGGGACCGATGGATCTGGCTTTGTATCATCATAGGCAGGGTTTGCATATTCTAAGTTAGTACGTGCAGTGTCAAATACCACGAATGAGGCGAGTACCTGATCATCAAAGGCTTTTACTCTTATACCTAAATCAGTACTAAGAGACTGTGCATCATCACGGTCAGCTTCATTGCCTGAAACAGAGCCTAAAACGCTATACGCAGTGCGACCCTTCGAATGGTTTATAAATATAGACAGGTCATCAGTCGGTTTGTATGTCGCGCCTAAATTATAGGTTAAACCATTATCCGAGGTACTTGCTTCTGGCGTCGCAGCAGCGGCACTGGCCCGGTAACGTGCATCAACACCTAAATGTTCATATTTTTGAGTAATTTCGTTGTATGCAACACCAATACGGGTTGTGAAGCTGTCATTGATATAAGCAACATGTTGCAGTCCTAAGCCCCATGCTTGCACTTTTTTACTATAGTTACTGGTTTTAAGCGGATCATAGTCGCTAAATTGCCCGTCTGACCAAACCGGTGTACGAATATCTAGAATATAGGGTAAAGAGCCTTGATAGGTTATATCGCCATTTTTATCTTTGAGAATATAGTCTTTATCCCAAATAGAATACTGCGTGAAGCGTATATCGCGGTCTTCATAATTAGCATTGACCAAAAATTCGTTTTCTATATCACCTAAACTAAAGTCATAGCGTAAATCTGCAAAGTATTGCCATGACTTTTCATCGGCCTCTACTTGGCGATATTCTTGACGGCGTGCAGCAAATGGATAAAGTACATCATCAACTACCAATGGCGCACGAGGATCAGCATTGATCACGCCATTTCTTTGCCAATAGACATAATTATAGGCGCCTGTTTGACGTGCAAAACTTGACTCATAATTACGGTATTGTAACTGTTGATTTAAAAATAAATTGTCAGTTATGTAGTAATTATGAGTGAGTTTAAAACGCAGTTCTTCACCTTTATTATCTTTTGCCATGGGTGAGATAATACCGCGATGACCAAATTTATACGGTGTTAAACCATCAGACGCTGCAAGTGAATTCGCTAATTGTTGGCGCTGTGCATCAGATAATTGCAGCCCAGCAGTGGTTGGATCATTGACTAAATCATCCGCAGTTACTTGGCCGGCGGTTTTGCCATTTACCGACTGCGCATTATAAATACGGATAGGGTGGCCAATTGAATCAACTGCAATGGCATCTTTAATATAAGCGGCTGAGATCATAATATTTTGGCGGTCATTGAACACATATTTTAATGCGCCGTAGATTTCATCGCGGTCATCTTTTAAATCACGGTAGCCATCACTGCGTGCTGTTTTTGCATTAACTCTGTATGCTAGATTTTCGGTAATTGCGTTGGTGCTATCAATTGATAATGAATAGGTATTCCATTGACCAATTTCCGCTTGTATGTTGTGCTGCTCTGTAAACTGTGGCTTTTTTTCAATCAAGTTAATAACACCACCTGCGCTGCCCATGCCATATAAACCAGTGGCGGGACCTTTTAATACTTCTACGGCCTCCACATTGGTTAGTGATCGAGTTGGATTGAATGTGTTTCCTAGGCCCGCACCGCCATACATACCATCATAAGTATAATTTGCACCAAGGCCACGGATCACTAAATTGTCGCCAATTCCGTAGTTATTACCTGCTTGGGTTACACCACTGATATTACGCGCTAAGTCTTGTAAGTTATCAACGCCTTGCGAGTTGATAAGCTCTTGATCGACGATAACGATAGGCGCAGGTGTTTCCATTAACGACATATCAGACTTTGTTGCTAAACCCGAATTTAATACAACATGATTTTGCTTTTGATAAACCGTGATGCGTTCAAGATCGGATTGTTCGGCCGCAGTTGCATTATATGCTGTTAAACAGGCTAGGGTAATTAGAGAGAATTTATGCGTTGTCATAGTCATTACCATTAAAAAATTTTCGTAATGATAATGTGTGGCATTTGTATTTCAAGTTTTAATTACCTAAAAAAGGCAATTATTTAAACCTACCCCAAGCTGTTTACCCTTTGCTTTCAAAATATTAATATATTAACAACGTATTTAGTTAGCTGTTAGTTTAACCCTTACTTAATGATGGAGTTAGCTTAACGCTAACTCCACACATTTATTTATAAGAAACACCTGCTTTCATCACAAATGCTACATTTTCTAGCAAGGTTATGTCTTGCAGTGGATTGCCTTTGACTGCGATGATATCTGCGGCAAAGCCCGTTTTGAGTTGCCCTAACTGAGTGTCAACTTTCAACAATTTAGCACTGTTGATTGTTGCAGCTTGTATTGCTTGCAGAGGGGTCATACCAAACTCAACCATTCGCGAGAATTGTTTTGCATTATCACCATGTGGGTAAATTGCGGCATCGGTACCAAATACCATGTTGACACCCGCTTTTACGGCACGGCTAAAGCTGTCGCGTTGCTTTTTAGATACTTGACGTTCTTTTGCTAAGTTTTCTTCTGCTACACCATTTTGCTCACCAAACGTGAGGGTATATTCAGTGTTATAAATATCCATTGAAAACCAAGTGCCGTGTTTTTTAGCCAGTTTAATTGCTTCATCGTCAACAAAACTGACATGTTCAACACTGTCTACACCGGCTTTAATGGCTGCGGTAATACCACTGGTACCATGTGCATGTGCAGCAACCGTTAAACCGCGCATATGTGCTTCATCAACAATGGCAGTCATTTCTTCTAATGAATACTGTTGAATACCTACTTTTGTGCCCTTGGAAAATACTCCGCCAGTGGCGCAAAACTTAATAACATTGGCACCGTACTTGATGTTTTCGCGTACTTTTGCACGAACAGCCCATGGGCCATCAGCCACACCTTCGGCAGTGTATTTCATTTCAGGAGGTAGACGGTTGTTGTCACAGTGACCACCCGTTACACCCAAAGAGGGACCAGCAGCCCAGATGCGTGGGCCAATAATATCGCCTGCATTAATGCCGTCACGTACTGCAATGACACTGTAACCTTCGGCGCCCACGTTACGTAAGGTTGTAAAACCCGCTTTTAAGGTTTTTTCTGCAAAATAGGCCGCTTTAATCGCTTTACGTGGCACTGACTGACCGATACGTTCACTACGAGGGACTGTTGGATCGCTGGTTAAGTGTACGTGCATATCCATCAGGCCAGGCAGAATGGTTAACTCGGGCAACTTAATATGGTCATCACCTTGTTGTAGGGTTGGCATGGTGCCACTACTGATTTTAGTAATAATACCGTCATCGATTTGAATAAGCGGCGCATTAATAAGCTTGCCATTATTTACGTCTAGCATTGCTTTAGCACTAACGTATGTTGTTGCTTGCGCGCTAAAAGCGCTGACACACAGTAAGCCCAAAGGGACAGAAAGTGATAATTTATTCATTTATTTTCTAATTTTTGATTATTTAATATAGCAATGTAGCAAGCAGTTTTTAGGCTGTAAACAAAACGCGATAAGTATCGTATTTTCTTTATTTAGCGATTTGAAAGCTGCATACTTGCGCTAACTACTTATACTCAGGGATCATTATGAAAAAATTTAAGTTAACCTTGCTTGTCGCTGGTGTACTCAGCGCTTTGTCTGCGTGTTCAAATACGGCTAATAATAATTTAAATAAGCCACAAGCAGCATTAACAAGTGAAACTGCCAGCGCAACAACACAACAATTAAATAGCTTGGTTGAGCAGTACTTTGTGGATTCGTTGCAATTTAGCCCTCTTGGCGCCACTTATATTGGTTATAATCAATACAATAACCAATTTACAGCACCGAGTACTGCGCAAAACCGAGCTCAGCAGCTTGCTTTTTATAAAGATTATCAGCAACGTTTAGCGGCGATTGACCAGCAGCAGTTAACCGGTCAAGCCTTGTTAAGTTATGAAATACTGGCACGGGATTTAGCATTAACAATCGAAGGTTTTCAATTCCCGAGTTACTTATTACCAATTAACCAAATGTCTGGCGCTCACAATACGTTTGCAGGCTTTGGATCGGCGCAAAGTGCGCAGCCATTTGCAAATTACCAAGATTATGAAAATTTCGTCGCGCGTGCTGAAGGTTTTGTAACTTGGTTAAGCAGTGTGCAAGATGCTATGCAGCAAGGGGTAAATGAAGGCATTGTTTTACCAAAGCCATTAGCTGAAAAGTTATTACCGCAATTTCAAGCTCATATAGTTACCAGTGCAGAACAATCTTTATTTTATAGTCCGATAAAGCAGCTTCCAGAGCAATTCACAGCAGCGCAAAAGCAACAACTCACTGACCAATATAGTGCACTTATTATGGATAAGTTGGTCCCAGCTTATACAAAAATGAGCGAGTTTTTAGCAACCACTTATATACCAAATAGCCGTGCAACAGTAGGTTATAGCGATTTACCAAATGGTAAAGCATGGTATGAATACCAAATAAAGAAAAACACCACCTTGAGTTTATCTGCAGATGAAATTCATGAAATTGGTTTAAAAGAAGTATCGCGTATCCTTAATGAAATGAAAAAAGTAAAGGAAACCGTTGGTTTTAAAGGCAGTTTAAGTGAGTTTTTTACTCATTTACGAGATTCTGATGAGTTTTATTTTGATACACCTGAGCAATTAATTGCGGCCTATGAAGCCGTAAAGTTAAAAATTGATGCGCGTGTACCTAAATTATTTAACATTGTCCCCAAAGCTGATTACGTTGTAAAAGCGGTTGAAGATTTTCGTGCTGAGTCTGCGGCAGGAGCATCTTATCAATCACCAGCACCGGATGGCTCTCGTCCGGGAATTTTTTATATTAATACCTTTAATTTAAAAGCGCAGCCTAAGTTTCTACTCGAAACATTGTCAATCCATGAAGCAGCCCCAGGACACCATTTTCAAATCGCCTTACAGCAAGAAGTTCAGTCATTACCTGAGTTTCGAAAATTTGGTGGTTACACAGTGTTCGCCGAAGGTTGGGCATTATATGCTGAAAGTCTAGGTAAAGAATTGGGTTTATTTACCGACCCATATATGTGGTATGGCCGTTTATCTGATGAGCAATTACGCGCTATGCGATTAGTGCTCGATACAGGTTTTCATGCTAAAGGCTGGACTCGTCAACAAGGTATTGATTACATGCTGGCTAATTCCTCAATGGCTTTAAGTGATGTAACCGCAGAAGTTGAGCGCTATATAGCTTGGCCAGGACAAGCATTGTCGTATAAATTAGGGCAATTTAAAATTCAAGAACTGCGAGATTATTGTAAACAAGCATTAGGTGATAAATTTGATATTAAAGAGTTTCATACGCAAATTTTAATTGATGGTGCTTTGCCGATGCCAATACTAGAAGCGAAAATTAAACGTTGGGTTGATACGCAGCGCTAACTTTTAAACTTGAAATAGCGCAAAGCTGAATGTAGCTTTGCGCGCGGTGCTCAATTAAGCTAAAATGCGCGCTATTAGGGGCACCGAGTTATACCATGTTTGAAAACCAATTTTGGCTTGAGAAATCACTTGAGCAAATGTCACAAAATGAGTGGGAAGCCATTTGCGATGGCTGTGGAAAATGCTGTTTAAATACCTTTATAGACAGCGAAGATGAAGATGAGTTTACCGCCACAGATCAACTTCGCGATGGTGAAGAACTCATTTTTACTAATATTGTTTGCCAATACTTAGATAATAATACGTGTGGTTGTAGTGAGTATGAAAATCGACAAACATTAGTCCCGTCATGTGTAAAATTAACTAAAGAAAACCTCGACAGCATTTTCTTCATGCCGCAAAGTTGTAGTTACCGCCGTTTACACGAAGGCCGTGGTTTAGCGTCTTGGCATCCACTAAATAACGGTGGCAGCAAAGAATTAATGCATACATTGGGTATTTCTGTAAAAGACAAAACAGTAAAAGATTGTGATGTAGCTCTAGATGACTTTGATCTGTATGAAGCTGATTGGCCAACGAGGGATTGCGATTAATGACTGCGAAGATTGGTTTGATCAATCCTAAAAGCCCCTCTAACGTTGGCGCAGTTTTAAGAGCTGCGGGTTGCTATGGGGCTGAACAAGTATTTTTTACAGGCACGCGTTATTTAAATGCTAAAAAGTTTCATACCGACACAAAAAATGTTGTTGAACGCATCCCACTGACTTGCGTTGACGATTTAGCAACAGCAAAGCCCGCAGGTGCGACTGTTGTGGTGATTGAACTAATAGAAGGTGCAACACCTTTGCCTGAGTTTGTTCATCCTGAAAACGCATTTTATATTTTTGGCCCTGAAGATGGCTCTATTAGCAAAGATGTACTGAACTGGTGCGATGAAGTGGTGTATATCCCCACAATCGGTTGTATGAATTTAGCAGCTACCTGTAATGTGGTTCTTTACGATCGACAAGCGAAACTCGGTGGAGTAGAAAGTTCTGATCAAACGATTATTCAAAGCCGCGACACCAATAATAAAATGATATGGCAGAAATAGTACAAACTGAATTGAACAATTGAAAAAGGGGCAATTAATGCCCCTTTTTTCGTTTAATTCCAAAAAGTTATTACTTTTTAGTAATTTTGATCTCTGAATTAATAACAATCCCTTCATCTTTTATATCTGTTGCAAAATACACAGACATTGTTTGATTTTTTAATTGTTCAAGTTCTTCCGGGATCACTTGTCCTGTCATTTTAAATACTTCGATGACAGGAGTCATTAATGAGCTGAGGTCAACTGCGGAAGTTAAAAATCCATTTTTTTCAAGCGCTTGTTCTGATAATGTATTTGCAATAGCCGCTGATTTTTCACCAGTGAATAAAACAATATGCTTTCCTTTTTTAGCTAATCTAATATCAAGGCCAGCAGGTAAAGGATAAGGAATTGCAGCATTGACACTAATTGCATCGCCGTTTTCTGGTATTTCAAGCTCCGCTAATGCAGGTAAAAATCCTTTAGCAGTAAAAAGTAAATTATCAGGATCTGTCGCAGAAAGTGTGATTAGCGCGTCTAAAGCTTTTAGTTGTGGCAGTTGATTTGCATCGGCTTCTAAAGCAAGATCTTGAATACTTACACTGACACCTTGAATACCATTAGCCATAGCGGTCATCATTGATAGTGCAGCTAAATTTGAGTCTTGAGTTTGTTGCTGTAAAGCAACAAGAGGTGCACACTCAAATTCAGCTTTTTTAAATGTACTTGAGAGTATATTTAAAAGCGGTGGAATTTTTGAAATATCCGCACCATAAGCAAAGCTTAGCATTTGCCCGTCAAGTTTAGTTGTATGCTCAGGAACAAAACCTCGCACAGATTTTAATGTTTTAATAATATCTGTAGCAGTGCTTTGGAAAATAGCATCAGCTTTAAAATGAGCATCAGAGTTTGTTACTTGTATGTACGTGCTACCGGTTACTGATGCAGGCCAATAACTAACAAGATTGGTAATGTCATTTTGGCACTGTGGTGTTCTAGCTACCTCTAAAGCATTTGGATCACCCAATTCTTTTAATAGTTCATCAAGCATTTCACCTAGGCGTGATGGTGTTCTAGCGGTAATAGCATTAGCAATCTCAACATGGTCTATATACGCAATAGAGTGGCCATCAAATGAATAATTAGCAATATAGTTTTCAAGTTTAGCGGTTTGCGTTAATGATTTTGTTGGTTTATCAATTGCTAAAGCAAGACGTAAATCTTTAATTGTATTAAGTTTTGTATCAAACGTGATGGTAGCCCAGTTATCTTTAACAGACACAATTAAGTTTAATGTAATGTCATTTTCAAGTACTAAAGGGTACGTGTTGTAGTCAACACCTTCGATGGTTTGTGTTGTGAAGTTAATTCCCGCTTTATCAGCTGAGCTATTAATTGTATTAAATAAAGCCGTTTCATCTTCAAGTTGATAGCGTAATACTGGCATTAGACCAATCGTATAGGCTAGAGCTTTATAATCATCGGCGAATCCCCAGGCTGCTTTTAGTGTTTCATAAGATGCCAATGATGTTTGATATTGATCTAATAGAGACGCTAAAAACTGTGCATTGTTATCGTTACTTGCCGCTAAATTTTCGATCAATGGCGTAAAATCGTCTGCACCTTTCATTTGATCTGGAATCAAATTGAAATATTTACTATAGGGAAATGGTTTTAGCTGACCATAAAATAAAGCAGTATCAGCAGGGACGTAATCAAGTTGAGCAAGTTCTAATGAGGCTGTTGAACTGTCAGTTTGTGTATAGATTATTGCACCGGCCGCTACAGCAACTGCGCAACCAGCAAGTAGTTTGGTGTTCATTTGGAAATTCCTTTTTTGTATCAGTACCAAGCGGTACGTTCTGTAGTATTTATGTTTTGTAAAACGATATCATAAAAGTGCGTAGTCTAGCGAGGAAAAGCACTATTAGTGTTGGTTGTAATGAGGGCACGGTATTATATAAAATTATTAATTTTTACTGCGATAAATCGGCAATAGTTGGTTAAGATGCAGATGCGCTAGCAATGGCAGCGAAATAGCAACACTGCGCATAAATATATGTTGGCATTTTGCCCTTGGTAATCATCTACAATAGCAAAGCCACTGTTAATCTCACCTAAATAGGCCATTGCATAGTTAAATATAAAATGTGTACAAGAGGCTAAGTAGCGAGTCTATTTATCAAAAAATCAAAAATGGCGCCATCGTCTTTATTGAAGTGCTAAAAGCCTTCCTGATCTTGTTTGTCAACACAATTTAGGTGATAAAAATTTAAACTGGTTTTGATATGTCCTTGAAAAAAAATCACTGCTTTGGAAATTAGCCAGCATCTATGTCCATTTCTAGGTAATTAAATTCGTTAAATAGCGATACCATTGAATAAAAAGTATGGAACGGTCCAAATATTAGTTTGTGATCTTTTTATTGGAGTGTGTAGAATCAAACACAACTTGTTAATGGAGTGAAAATCACGTGAGTGAAATAAATACAAATAAAACGTTTGTCACTGAGCAGTCGCAGCAAAATAATAATTACCTGTTACCTTTGACTGCAATGACAACTCTATTTTTTTTATGGGGTTTTATCACAGTACTAAATGATGTACTGATCCCGCGTTTAAAAGGGGTGTTTGATCTTAGTTATACTGAAGCGATGTTAGTGCAGTTCTGCTTCTTTGGCGCTTACTTTATTGTTTCTTTACCTGCGGGAATATTGGTTAAGAAATTTGGTTATAAAAATGGTGTGCTTAGCGGTCTTATCGTGGCTTCTATCGGCTGTATGTTATTTTACCCTGCTGTAGTCGTACATGAGTATTGGCTATTTTTAACCGCATTATTTGTTCTAGCTGGTGGTATTACCGTATTGCAAGTATCAGCTAACCCTTACGTTGTGGCGCTTGGGCCTGAAAAAACAGCTTCGTCTCGGTTAAATTTAGCGCAAGCGCTTAATTCATTAGGAACGACTATTGGGCCCTATGTTGGTGGTATATTGTTCTTTGGTGCCGCAGGCACATTGACGGCATCTGCGGCGACTGCTGAATCGGTAAAAGTCCCTTATTTAATGCTTGCTGCAGCACTGCTTACTATTGCGGTCGTATTTGCATTTTTAAAACTGCCTGAAATCAAATCACATAAAGAAGAACTTGATTGCAAAGCAAAAGATCATTCTTTAACGCAAGCCCCGCATTTAGTTATGGGGGTGTTAGGTATCTTTTGTTATGTTGGTGGAGAAGTGGCAATAGGCAGCTTTTTAGTTAACTTTTTTGGTGAAGCTCACATTGCAGGACTTGAAGAGCATGCCGCCGCGTCATTAATTGCCTATTATTGGGGCGGGGCGATGGTAGGACGCTTTATTGGCTCTGCTGCATTACAAAAAATTGCACCATCAAAAGCAATTGCTTTTAATGCATTTGCGGTAATTGCGTTACTTCTAATTACAATCTTCACCGAAGGTGACGTTGCTTTGTATGCTGTACTGTCGATTGGTTTATTTAATTCAATTTTGTTTCCAACAATTTTCTCAGTCGCCATTCAAGGGCTAGGTTCATTAACTAGTAAAGGATCAGGTTGGCTTTGTTTAGCGATTGTTGGTGGTGCATTAATACCCTTAATTCAAGGTATTGTTGCTGATGCAATGAATATTCAAGTTAGTTTTATCATCCCAGCACTTTGCTATTGTTTTATCGCTTGGTACGGATTAAATGTTGTAAAACTTGCGAGCAAGTGGCAACAAAAAATAAACTAAGCTAATCGTAAACCTCTTCAGATAAATGCATTTGCAGCACTGTTAATGCATTTATCTACTTATTATTCTCAATTAATTAGCCGCACTCTAAAGTGAAAACCTCTCAGTTATGTTCATTACAAAATAACGACTTATATGCACTGAATACGTATTCAATCGCTATTGCTTATAATATTAATTGGAAGCTTCCAATTTTGAGTTTGTTATTTTTCTGTGTAATTACGAAATTGGCTAACTTTAACTGACAATGAATTACGTTATTAATTTGTTGTATTAATAAGTGCTACACTTAATTTTTTACCATGCTTTATTATTGTTTTTGACTGGGATATAGCAAGTTTTGCCGATAAGATAAGACAAATAGCGTTATTTTTGTTAAAAAGTAGTTAGCTAACAACGATAAAAGATAAATAGGTGTGTCATGCAAAGCTCGCTAAAATTTACCACCAAGGTAACTATCGCAGCATCTGTAGTATTAGTGTTGGTGCTGGGGTTATTTACCATCAATAACTTTATTTCAATGCGCTCACAAACGCAGCAGCAACTGTCTCTAATATTACAAGAAAGCTCTCAATCGGTTTCACAAAATATTGCTAACTGGCTCAATAATAAATTAGCTATTGTTCAGTCTGTTGCGAAAACGCATCAGCAAAATGACACTAAGGAATTAACTCTTAGTCAACTCAATAGCGCAGAAATGGCAGGTAAGTTTAAAAACACCTATATAGGCAAACCTGATGGTACTTTTGTACTCAATGATCAAACAGTTGTATTACCTGCTGATTATGATGCCACAATCCGTCCTTGGTATAAGCTGGTAGAAAATAAAACCACCACAGCGTTTACGACTCCTTATATCGACGTAACCACCAATGAGCTAACTATTTCAGCGGTTGCGCCCATTTTAAATAATGGCCGTTTTAGTGGTGTCGCAGGTGCCGATATTGATATGCAAACCATTACTCAAATAGTCAACGAAATTGATTTTTTAGGTTTTGGTTATGGTTTTCTATTAGACAGTGACGGTCGCATTCTGAGCCATCCAGATATCAAACTAAACGATCAGAGTATGGCGAAGCTGTTTGGTAAAAAGCTTGCTTTAAAAGCTGAATTTGTCGAGCAGGAAATTGCTGGTATTGATCATCTTGTATCATTTACACATATCAAAGGTATTGAAAATGTAGATTGGTATTTAGGTGTGGTGATCAACAAAGATATTGCTTATTCATCTGTTGCTTCATTTAGAAATATGGCTGCAATATATATGTGTTTGGGTGTTATCGCGACGATATTAATGATGCAATTTTCACTGCGTTATTTGATGCGGCCTATGCAGCGTTTAAACGATGCAATTAAAGATATTGCCCAAGGTGAGGGGGATTTAACTCGTCGTTTAGAGATTGAAAACGATGACGAATTTGGTGAACTTTCAGGTTACTTTAATGCCTTTATAGATAAAATTCATACCTCAATTGACCAAGTAAAAACGACCACGGTTGAACTTGAACGTTCAGTGGAAAGCTTAGTTGAGCAAACAGAGTCGACGCTAACGATGTACAGTGACCAAACTAAACGTACAGACAGCGTTGCAACAGCGATTAATCAGCTGTCATCAAGTGCGATTGAAATATCAAGCAGCGCAAGTCATGCATCAACCCTTGCTACTGATGCGAATACACAGTCAGTACAAAGTCAAAGTACGTTAAATGATAATATCAATGCCATTGGTGTGTTATCGCAAAATATGGAACAAGCACAACAAATTATTAGTAGTGTAGCTGAACACTCTGCAAGTATTGGTCAAGTACTCGAAGTTATTAAAGGAGTCAGCGAGCAAACTAATCTACTTGCGCTTAATGCTGCAATTGAAGCCGCTCGTGCCGGTGAGGCTGGTCGTGGATTTGCAGTTGTTGCAGATGAGGTGCGCCAGTTAGCTCACCGTACTCAGCAATCAACTCAAGAAATAGAAAATACTGTTAGCCAATTACAGCAAGGCTCGGACACTGCTGTTTCAGTTATGAAGGCTAGTTTAGTTGAAAGCGAAAATACTGTAAAACAAGCGCAAGCAGCCGGTGAGCAAATGGCAGGAGTAACCAAAGCTATAAAAGCAATTGATGATGTAAATCATAGTGTTGCAAATGCGACCACTGAACAAAATCAGGTAATACAATCTTTAGATAATGATATTCATACAATTAGTGAGTTATCTCAACAAGGCCAGCTAAACTTAAATAACACCTTAGCTGAGTGTACTCGTTTAAAACTGCAATTTGATGAACTTGAAAAAATGGTGCTACGTTTTAAAGTCTAAATGCAATCAGCGATAACTAAAAAGATATAATAAATGACGCCTGAATCACCTGAAAGCCAACCTAGTTGGCTTAACTTAGTTAATATAGACAGTGTTTACAGCGCTGAAAAACAGCGTCGTGCGTTTACATTTTTTACTATGATATTCATTGCGGTTGTATTGATCACAACTTTAGTCACAGTTAACTACTCGGTTTATGCAAAACTTCTGACTATTATGTTAGTGCTATCCGACTTAACCTTTTTTATATGCGCAGTGTATTTTTTGCGTACTGGGCGTTTAACTGGGGTCGCAATACTCGTACTGAGTGTTATTTGTGTATTATGTTTAGCATTGGTGTACACCGGGGGCAAGGAAAATACAGCGCTTTATTGGCTGATGTTTTATCCAGTTGTCTCGTTTTCTACACTCGGCCTAAGAGTTGGATTTTTAGCCGTGTCATCGCTATTAGCACTTACCTGTTTGTTTCTTTATGGTCCTGACATAGGGCAAGTGATGTATGGTAATGCTGAAAAAGTTCGTTTTACCGCCTCATTTATTTTGGTGTTTTTTTTCGCTTTTATAGGCGAGTATTTCCGAAATAAAAGCCACTTAGAAATTGCACGCATTACTTTGTTACAAAAGCAAGACGCCTATACTGATCAGTTAACAGGCCTTGCCAATCGGCGCTTTATTAGCAGCCATTTTTTGCCGTTTGCAAAATTGAACTCTGAGCAGTATTTACCTTTTACAGTGTTGTTAATCGATCTGGATTTGTTTAAAAATATTAATGATAATTTTGGGCATGATTTTGGCGATCAAGCATTAATCGAATTTAGTAGGATGCTTGAAACACAGTTACGCTCATCAGATATTAAAGTTCGCTACGGTGGTGAAGAGTTTATGGTGATATTACCAAAAACAGTAATTACTGACGCCTATGCCGTAGCCGATAAATTTAGAGAATACGTAGCTGCACAAGTAATAGTGTTCAATGAGCATCAATCTACCTCTGTCACTTGTAGCATAGGGGCTGCACAAGTTAGTCATATCGAAACGTTTAACCAAACAGTTAAACTAGCTGATGAATACTTGTACCAAGCAAAACGCCTAGGGCGAAATAACGTTGTTTCCAGTGAACAGCAACAGGCCAATAATGAACAATAGTCAGCTTATATATGTGTGCGACCCAATGTGCAGTTGGTGTTGGGGTTTTCAAAAGTGCTGGCAAAAAATCCAAGACGCCTTAGCGAATGAAGTTGATATTATTTATAAAGTAGGTGGCCTTGCTGTTGATTCCGATCAGCCAATGCCAGTAAGTATGCAACAGTTTTTACAACAAACTTGGCAGCGTATTGGCCAGCAAACCGGTGCTAAATTTAACTTTGATTTTTGGCAAAACTGTCAACCACGCCGCAGCACTTATCCTGCGTGCCGGGCGGTTATTGCAGCACGTTATTTCAATAAAGAGCGGGTTATGCTTGGCGCTATCCAGCAGGGGTATTATTTATCGGCACAAAATCCTTCGGATCTTAATACACTCGTTAGCTGTGCACAGCAAATAGGTATTGCTGCTGATGAGTTTTTAGCTATATTGCAAAGTGAACAACTTGAACAGGCGTTTCAACAAGAGTTAGCGTATGTTCAGCAGTTACCCGTGCAGGGTTTTCCATCTTTAGTTCTTTGTCATAAACAGCAGTACTTTGCTATCGCCGTAAACTATACCAACGCAAATGCTATGATCAGCACCATTCATTGCATACTTGCTGATTAATTTATTTAATCTCACTTCACTCATCATTCAAGCGTATACGCTTGTTAAATATTAAAAACTATTGCTTTATCTAAGGTAAAAAGCTGTATTTATGGCAGTTGTCATAAAAAGGACTTTTTAGCGCAACACCTCTGTCATTTTTCACCTATAGAATCTCGTTCATTGATATTAAGCAACTAGCAAATCCGCTAATTTAACGAGTAAAGGTGTATGCGATGAAAGGCGTTAAACCATTGATATTAGCTAGTATTGTAGCCATGAGTGCAACAGTGCAAGCAAGTGATTTAAATAAGGTTATCGATAAAAGCAGTGAAATTAACCAGTCAGCTGCGCAATCACAAACAAAAATAGACAAGATTGCAGACTCTATGCAGGGTCGTTTACAACAGTTTAAAACCCTTAATAAAGAAATTGATGGTTTGACAGTTTATAACGCACAACTAAGCAAACAGCTTAGTAACCAAGTGAGTGAAATGGAAGCCATTAACTTATCTATGGATCAAGTGTCTATTATTGAACGTCAAATTACTCCATTAATGCTACGCATGATCACAGGGCTTGAGCAATTTGTTGCTCTTGATGTGCCGTTTCTAACCGATGAACGTGAAAAGCGTTTAGCGTCATTAAAAGACATGATGAACCGTGCTGACATTAATTCAAGTGAAAAATTCCGCCGTGTTTTAGAAGCGTACCAAGTTGAAGTTGATTACGGCCGTACCATCGAAGCCTATACCGCATTATTAGATGTTGATGGTCAAGAGCGTGAAGTCGATTTCTTACGCATTGGTCGTTTAGAACTTATTTACCTTACTCGCGATGGTAAAAAAGCAGGCTCATGGGATACAACAAGCAAACAGTTTGTTGCCCTGGATGACTCAACAATCAGCCAAATTAGTAAAGGTTTACGTATTGCACGTAAGCAACTTGCCCCAGATATGTTAACACTGCCAGTACACGCTGCGGATTAAGAGGTTAAAATGAAACTTTTTACAAAAATGACCAAAATTGCTTTATTTGGTGCCACCCTTGGTTTTGCGGGCAACAGCGTTGCTGCTGAAGCTATGGATTTAGACTCGTTATTAAAAACACTTGAGCAAGGTAAAACACAGCAATCAGCACAAAATAAACAACGCGAGCAAGAATTTGCTGCACGTCAAAATGAACAAGTGCAAATGCTTAAAAACACTCAAGCAAAACGTAATCAAATGCTGGTTGAGTCTGAGCGTCTTGAAACACAGTTCGAAGAAAATGAAGTAAAACTTGCTAACCTAACCGATACATTATCTAAGCGTATGGGTTCATTGAAAGAACTTTTTGGTGTGCTGCAACAAGTGGCTGGCGATTCAAGTAATAAATTTGCAACGTCAGTAGTGTCTGCACAGCTACCTGGTCGTGGTGCTTTTATGGATGAATTGGCTCAAAAAATGGGCTCGACTTCTAAACTTGCATCAATCGAAGACATTGAAAAAGTATGGTTTGAACTGCAACGCGAAATGACTGAGCAAGGTAAAGTGTCACGTTTTACAACAGATGTAATTGTAGAAGGCGGCAACAAAGCTAAGCAAGAAGTTATGCGAGTGGGGGCTTTTAACTTAATTTCAGAAGGTAAGTATCTTGATTATAACACCAGCACTAATACGTTAAGCGAGCTTACCCGTCAGCCTGTTGGCCGTTACACCTCAACGGCGAATGATTTACAACAAGCTAAATCAGGCACTGTACAATTTGCGCTTGACCCAACCGGTGGCTCTATCCTTGGTTTATTGGTACAAGCACCTGATACTTCAGAGCAAGTACATCAAGGTGGTGCAGTAGGTTACGTTATTTTAGGCGTTGGCTTACTTGCTTTAATTATCGCTATTGAACGATTTGTTTCATTGATGCTAATGGGCAGCAAAATCCGTCGTCAACTTAAAGACTCAGTGCCACGTGATGACAATCCACTTGGTCGTGTAATGAAAGTCAAAGATCAATACCCTGATGTAGCATACGACACCTTAGAGCTTAAATTAAGTGAAGCGATTTTACGTGAAATGCCAAAAATCACCCGCAACTTAACGCTCATTAAGATTATCTCGGTCGTTGCTCCATTGTTAGGTCTTCTTGGTACGGTAACCGGTATGATCAATACCTTCCAAGCAATCACCTTGTTTGGTACAGGTGACCCTAAGTTAATGGCTGGTGGTATTTCACAAGCGCTTGTTACTACGGTACTTGGCTTAGTTGTGGCAATCCCAACAGTATTTTTATACACCTTATTGAATACCCGCTCTAAGAACTTGCTGCTTATTTTGCAAGAACAAAGCGCAGGTATTATCGCTGAGCGTAGCGAAAAGGGAGCATAACCCATGGTGCTATTGATTGACTCAATCAATGCTATCCGTGATTTTCTCGACACTGGTGGCCAAGTTCTGTTGGTCATCGGAGTGTTAATCTTCGCGATGTGGTTATTGATACTCGAGCGATTTATTTATTTTTTTAATGGTTTTCGTAGTTACAAACATGCCATTAAAAGTAGTTGGACAGGGCGCGATGAGCGTAATAGCTGGAACGCTGAGCAAATCCGCCAAGCAACTATTTCACGCGCTGGGATGAAGTTAAACAACAACTTAGCGCTGATCAATGTGATGGTTGCCTTGTGTCCGCTGCTGGGGTTACTCGGTACGGTAACAGGTATGATAGAAGTGTTTGATGTGATGGCGATTACCGGAACGGGCAGTGCGCGTTCAATGGCATCAGGTGTATCGAAAGCGACTATCCCGACAATGGCAGGCATGGTTGGTGCGTTATCTGGTGTATTTGCTTCTACGTACTTACAACGCAAAGCAAAGCGCGAAGTAGCCCTACTTGAAGACAGCATGGTTTTAGACCATTAAACAACAATTTTTAGTATGTGGCGAAAGCCACATACAATCAGGAGAATAAAATGAGAGCCCCATTAGGAAGCCTTTTTCAAGAAGATGAAGCTGAAGAAATAAACATGACCCCGATGCTTGATGTTGTGTTCATCATGCTTATTTTCTTCATTGTAACCGCCTCTTTTGTTAAAGAGTCAGGTATCGATGTAAATCGCCCAGAAGCGGCAACAGCCGTTAAGAAAGAGCGTGCAAATATTCTAGTTGCGATTTCAGATCAAGGTGAAATTTGGATCAATAAACGTCAAATCGATGTGCGTGCTGTGCAAGCAAACATTGAGCGTTTAAAAGCAGAAAATCCACAAGGTAGTGTGGTTATTCAGGCTGACAAAAAAGCCACTACAGATACCCTTATTAAAGTGATGGATGCAGCACGCGCCGCAGGTGTATTTGATGTGTCTATCGCGGCACAAGAAGCCTAAGGAAGCCATAATGCGTTATTTAGTAGCATTATTAGTTGCCGGTGTTGTGACCTTTATGTTGTTTTTGGGCATGCAAGCGCTTATCACCGGTGGTGAAGGGGCGATGACAGAGCCTGCTAAAGGCAATGTACTTGATTTTGTAAGGCTTAAAAAAGAAGAAACGGTACAAAAGAAAGAACGTAAACCACAAAAGCCGCCAACGCCGAAAGAGCCTCCGCCGCCAATGGATTCACCGCAAATGCAAAATAGTGATCCAAATGCAGCAGCGTCTAACTTTGACTTTGGTGCCAGTGTTGATGCTGACGTGAGTCTTAGTGGTGGTCTAGCTCTTGACTCTAGTGACGGTGAATATCTACCGATTGTAAAAGTGGCACCTGTTTACCCGCGTCGAGCATTGTCACGGGGCATTGAAGGCTATGTGATTGTTGAGTTTACAGTGACTAAGCAAGGTACTGTTCGTGATGCAAAGGTAGTAAAAGCTGAGCCTGAATCATTGTTTGATCAAGCAGCCATGGATGCCGCACTTAAATTTAAATACAAACCTCGCGTAGTAGACGGTGAAGCTGTTGAAGTTGCGGGTGTACAGAATAAAATTTCTTTCCAAATAAATGGTTAGCACTGAATAAATGGATAGAGAAACGAGGCGATTATGAAATTATTAAAAACAGCATTATTTTGCTCGTTAGCACTAAGTGCTAGTGTTGCTTTACCAAGCGTAGTAAGTTTGTTGCCAGGTGTTAATTTAGCAACGGCCTATGCAGAGGAAGTAAAAACAAAGCGCGTGCCGGCACTGCGTGAAAAAGTATATAGCCAATTGGCTCGTGCGCAAAAGTTAGCTGATGATGGTGATGCAAAAGCGGGCCTTGCTGCGCTTGATAATATTAATGAACGTTCATCCAGTATGAACTCGTATGAAAAAGCCATGATGTATAATTTTTATGGTTTTATTTATTACAACGAGAATGATTTACCGAAAGCGATCGCGTCGTTTGAAAAAGTCGTTGCTGAAGAAGAGATCCCTGAGTCTTTACGATTAAGTACCAGCTTTAGTTTAGCGCAGCTTGCAATGGCGAATAGCGATTACAACAAAGTGTTAGACTTTTTAGCGCAATGGGATGCAATCAACACTAAGCCTAAAACGGATGCTTACTATGTGCTTAAGTCGCAAGCTTACTATCAGCTAAAAGATTACCAAAATGGTATTGATAACATTAACTTGGCTATCGCGCAAAGTGATAGTGAAGGCAAACAGCCAAAAGAGAACTGGTTAGTGTTACTGCGTGCTATGTATTATTCACTTAATCAAACTGAGAATGTAGTTGCTGTACTTGAACGTATGGTCAAACTTTACAATAAGCCTGAGTATTGGGTTCAGCTCGGTGGTATGTATGGCGAAACAGGTAAAGAAAAACAGCAGTTAGCAATACTCGAAGCCGCTTACCAGCAAGGTTTTTTGACTTCTAAATCAGACTTGCGTCAACTAGCACAAGTTTATTTATACAATGGTTTAGCTTTTAAAGCTGCCGATGTGATGAGTAAAGCTGTTGCATCTGGTATTGCGGAAAAGTCAGCTAAAAATTACGCATTTATTGCAGAAGCCATGATACAAGCAAAAGAAGATGAAAAATCTGTTAGTTATTTTGCAAAAGCAGCTGATCTTTCAAGCCATGGAAAGTACGAGCAACGTTTAGCCGAAGTGTATGTGAATCTTGAAAAGTATGAAGATGCAGCTGATGCAGCGCGTAAAGCGCTTGATAAAGGTTCACTAGATTTTGAGTCAAATGCTTATGTTGCTTTAGGTATGGCGCAATATAGTTTACAAAACTTTGACGCGTCTATTTTAGCATTCGAACAAGCCGAGAAGCATAAAAAATCGCAGCGATTAGCTGAACAATGGATTAAATACGTGAAACGTGAAAAATTGCATGCTGAAACATTACGCACTGCTTTGTTATAAGTAAATATGCGTTAAGAAACGCTATTTTAACTTCAACGATTTTATTAAAAAACTCGTTTTATAATCGCAACACCAAAACCGCCTCAGGGCGGTTTTTTTCGTTCTAAATATTCCTAACAAATTGTTATTTAAATAAATTAGATTGTCACTTTATGTTTATTAAAGTGTAACTGTATTGTCATACACCTCCAGTATTGTAGTCCTCGTTCTAAAGCTCAAGTGACCTTAAAGCATGTTTTTCGTGTTTTAAAGTGACTTGAGTTTTACTTAATGCGCTAACAAAATAATTAAATACTTTAATGGAGTGAACAATGAAATTATCTGGTTTATTTAAAGTCAGCCTTGTGGCTACTGCAATTACACTCGCTGGCTGTGGCGGTGGTGATATTAATGTTACACCTACAACAGTTGATAACAGTGTAGATAATAGTGTAGACAACTCAGTGACTAACCCAGGTGGTGATAATGGTGGTGATACATTAAGTTGCGCTACATATACATTAGATGGAGCTACATTTACAGGTGAAGCAAAGGGTGTTAACTGTGTTTACAGTCAAGCATTTGCAAGTAATGCGAAAGAAATTACCAGCTCTTTTGTTATCCCTGCATTAAGCAGTGGCGGCGCACATGTATTTGAAGGTGCATTATTTATTGGTGATGATGTAGACACATCAACAGGCGCTACAATTGATGGCAATGGTCCTACATTGTCTATTGAAGCTGGCGCGACGATAGCTTTTACTAAGCCTGAGAGTTTTATTCGTATTGCACGTGGTGCAAATATTGAAGCAATTGGTGAAGTAGATAAGCCAATTATTTTCACAAGCATCAAAGAAGTTGATGGCGATGATGCAACAACCGCACAAATTGGTGATTGGGGTGGCGTTCAGGTAAATGGCAGAGGCCATTCTATCCGTTGTACGGCTGCGGCTGCGGCACAAGATATGTGTAACCACGCTGCCGAAGGTATTGTATCGTATTATGGTGGTAATGATCCGCAAGATAGCAGCGGTATCCTTAAGCATATAGTTATAAAATATGCGGGTTTTGGTGTTGAAGGCGATGAGCTCAATGGTTTAACCCTTAATGCTGTAGGTTCAGGCACAACGATTGATTACGTGCATGTTCATAATGGTTTCGATGATGGTATAGAGCTTTTTGGTGGTAGCGTTAACCTTAAACATATTGTTATTACTGATACAGGTGATGATGGTATTGATTGGGATGAAGGCTGGAAAGGCTATGGACAATTTATTCTTGTACGTTCAAATGAATATGGAAACCATGGCTTTGAAACAGATGGCGCTAAGGTAGATCCATTATCAGCAGATGCACAAGATTTAGTAACAACTGTTTCTAATCCAACAATTGCTAATGCAACGGTTGTAACTACTGGCGACCAAGGTGCTGAAGGGCGTCGTACTGGTGCTGGTATGGAAATGAAAGAATGGGGTAAAGCGCAATTAGCTAATATGCTATTTGTAAACTCTTCATCTGTAGATGGTGCTGGTTGTCTTGATTTATATAATGAAAAAGACCAATCAGGGGATGCTGGTGTGCATGCGAATGCAAATAATGGCGATATCGCATTTATGAGCTCAATATTTGCTTGTGGTAAGAATTTTGAAGACGTAAATACACCTTTAACTGGCGCATTAGCAAGTTTTGATATTGCTTCTTGGTTTACTGGTGGCGAGAATAACCAGTTAATTGGTTTTGCTGATTTTGCAAATGTACTTGGTGCTGATGGTGTTTCAACAGCTGCCACTATTACTGATTCACAAGGCACTGCAGTAGCTACAACAGCTAAAGACATGAGTGAAGTTAACTCTTTCTTTACTAACGCAGGCTATATTGGTGCACTTAAAGAAGGTGAATCAAGTGAGTGGGCTGATTTTGTTGCCGCATCTTTACAACGCGCTAGTAATTAATCTAGACCGGCTCTAATTATAAGGCGCTACGGCGCCTTTTTTAAGGGAATTTTAGGTTTAGAGGATATAAATATGAAACATCAAAAGCAGTTTAAAACCAATCTAATAACTTTATCTCTGCTCTCCCTTTTTTCTTCATTTCATTCTTTCGCTGATCAGGCACAAGAAATAATAAATGAAGACGCGATAGAAGAAGTTGTTGCAACAGGTACGCGCCTTAAAGGCAGTGCTAGTGCGGTAATTGATGAGCGTAAAAATCAGGCGTTTGTCGCTGATATAATGGGTTCAGAGCAAATATCTAGAACGGGTGATAGTGATGCAGCTTCGGCACTTCGCCGTGTTACAGGCTTATCATTAGTTAACGATAAGTTTATCTATGTCCGTGGATTAGGTGAGCGTTACTCTAGCGTACGTTTAAATGGCGCGGTAGTTCCAAGCCCGGATCTAACACGAAATGTAATTCCACTTGATATCTTCCCATCAAGTATTATTGAATCGTTGGCTGTACAAAAAGCCTATTCACCAAATATGCCTGCGGCTTTTGGTGGTGGTGACGTTAATATCAGAACCAAGAGCATTCCAAATGATACTTTATTTAAAGTCGAAATTGGTGCCAGTTATAAAGATACAAACGACGAAGGCTATACATATAATGGTGGCAGTGATGATTGGTTAGGTAAAGATGATGGTACACGCGCATTACCCGGTTCAGTTAAGACTGCGTTAAATACCTATATCAATGGCCTGTCTGATATTTCGTATAGAAATATCAGAGATGTAGAGTCAAAACGTCAGGGGGCTGATATTGGCCAAGCTGCCGCGATAGACTTAAATAAAAGTTTAGCAAAAGCATTGCCAAGAGATTTTGGCTTGGAAAAAGAAAGTTTAAATCCTGATGCCGGTATTAAAGCTGTGTATGGCGACCGTTTTGATAACTTATTTGGCTTAGACGGCTCGTTTGGTTTCTTAGCGTCAGTTGCCTATGAAAATGAATGGTCCAATGCTGAGAAGTTTAGCGCTGTACTTTCTTCTGTTGACGCATCTGAGTCCTCATGTTCACAAGATGACTTTACTTGTTACTCTGCAACAGAGAAAGAAGTGTCAACCAAGCATAATATAAAGTTAAATAGCTCTCTAAATTTAGGTTATAAAATTGGAGGTCATGATTTAACAGCAACTTATATGATGTTACGAGATTCTGAAGATGAAGCCTCTGTTGCGCTTTACCAAGAACCTTCAAAGTCATTAAGTATTGATGCTGGGCAGTTGCAGCGTAGTCACTTAACCTCTTTTGAGGAACGAGAACTTGAAATACTTCAGCTTCGTGGAATGCACAATTTAGATTGGGGTTTTCTTGAAGGTGTTGGTGTAGATTGGCAGTATACTGACTCAACAGCGACTACAAGTATACCTGGTGAGCTTAAAGTAACGGTTCGTGATGAGTACTTAGATGGCAAATATCAACGTACTTTTTACAATGGTAGCTTAGGTGGTAATCCTTATTTGTATCGATTTGTAGAGCTAGAAGACGATGTAGAAAACTGGGGCGTTAATGTAAACAAAGTTTTTTACTTTGATAACGCCGAAGTAGAAATTGCGGGTGGTGGTTATTTTGTTGAAAAAACACGTGATTACCGCACTGATTTTTTTAACTATCGTTTTAACCAAACTCAGTCTTTAGATCTAGCACAAAGTGAAGAAGAAGCACTGTCAATCGGTAGTTTTTTTGCTAACGATGCTGTTGTTGATTCAACGGATGTCGAGTTATTGTTCCAAGAACCAACAGCTGATGATTACTTAGCAGCGCAAATGATTGATGCTTACTACGGCTCTTTTGACGTAACGTTTGCTCAAGATTGGCGTTTAAGCGGTGGTGTGCGTTACGAGGACTTCCGCCAAGTTGCGCTTGCTTTTTCTCGCTCAGCATTCGATCCTGCTTTATTGGCTGATAAATTAAGTGCAGATGCGATAGAACAAGCAAGTGTGATGGAAGATGAGTATTTTACTTCGTTATCTATGACATATAGTCAGCAATCGTATCAAGTTCGTTTTGGTTATGGCAACACGGTTGTACGCCCTGATTTGCGAGAGCTAAGCCCTGTTCAATTCCAAGATCCGCTGACCGGTTATCGAACGCTTGGTAATCCATTCTTAGAATCTAGTTACCTAGATAACTTTGATGCACGTATCGAGTTTTATATGGACAATGGCGATAATTACTCAGTTGGCGCATTCTATAAAGATATCGATAAACCAATCGAAGCACTATTAACAGAAAGCGACGGCCGTTTTACTCTGCAGTTTGACAATGCAGAAACAGCCTATGTTTACGGTATTGAAGCTGAATGGTTAACTGAGTTGCACAGTGATTTATTAGGGGGCGCTTTTTTTACTTCTGGAAATATAACGCTCAGTGATTCAGAAGTTGAAATTGCAGAAGAACAGCGCGGCGATCTCACGAACCTAAAGCGACGTATGACGGGCCATTCAAAGTATGTTGCCAACTTGCAACTGAATTACGATTCACATGATGGCATGCATCAAGCATCTGTTATCTACAATGTATTTGGTGATCGTATTTTAGCTGCGGGTGTTAATAACTTTGATGACGCTTACGAACAACCTTTAAACTCGTTAGACATGGTTTATAGTTATTACCCAACGTTTAATACCACATTAACACTTAAAGTGAAAAATATGTTGGGACAAAACTTTGAAGTAGAACAAAATGATGTGCTAATTCGTTCTCAAGAAACGCCTAGAGAATTAAGCGTGAGCTTTAGCTACGAGTTTTAAAGTCATCTAATAAAGGCAAATTACATAAGTCTCTATTATCTCAGCCCTGCCAAATGCAGGGCTTTTTAATATCTGCTATTTGTAAAACTAATGGTTGTGTATTATCTGTGTTATTAAAGAAGTGATCATTTAATGCAAATTGATATAAGGCTATTATTTTAATGATGATATGTGATTAATGATGAGTTGAACTATGTTGATATTAATTGGAGGAATTTTTGCGCCATGGAATAAGAGCTCAGTTGTTACTGAGCTGTTTGTTTACGTTAGTTACCGCTACCGCACTTTATACTAGCGTACAATGGATAACACTGATTTTTACTACCAGTATTTTTTGAAACCCATGCGCTACCATACCAGTCATATTCCGCATACTCATATTCATCCTCACCACACTGTGCTGCCAGTGATTTCTCGCTTATGACCTCGCTCTTTACAGAATTGATTTCCCGATATAAAACTGACAAAGAAGTTGCTATAACTACTATCAACTATTACGGTAGGGTAGGGTTGATGTAGATAAGCTTTTTGTTGAGCCCGATGTGTTCAACACTGGCAAAAGAAGTATTCGATTCTACATTGATTTCGTTAATATTTGCAGATACACCTAAAGATAGAAAAGTATAATGTTTTCATTTTTTTGATTCCTTTTAATAAATAAAATAATACACAATACATCTGACTATAAAATGCGAAATGATTATAAATCTTGTTTATTGCATTCTTATTAACTTACTTATATACAGATAGTCAGTTTCATATTGCAAAAAAATAGCAACAGATGAATCAGTTGGATGTCAAAAACACCGGTCTTTTACAATGACGCACAATAATCATAACTATTAGAAATATGATTATTGACTCAAGATGAAAAAATTTTATGTTCTATGAGTAACACTGGTGTTGCCTCGATCACAGTGCTAGATTGTTCGTTCTAAAAATTAAATCTCACGCAATGAATTTTAATTTTTAACGTATTAGGTATTTCTTATGACTCAAACAGTGGAACAAACAATGAAAAAAGTAGGATTGGTCGGATGGCGGGGCATGGTTGGCTCAGTGTTATTAGAGCGTATGCAACAAGAAAATGATTTTGCTCATATCGACACCACTTTTTTTACCACCTCACAAACCGGTCAGCTTGGCCCTGATTTAGCGGGTCCTGCAAAACCATTACTTAATGCAATGGATTTTGAATCGCTGGCAAAAATGGATATTATTATCACCTGTCAAGGTGGTGACTACACTAAAGCTGTGTATCCACAATTACGTGAAGCAGGCTGGGACGGCTATTGGATTGATGCGGCATCAGCACTGCGTATGAGCGATGACAGTATTATTGTACTTGATCCGGTCAATAAAGATGTGATTGAACAAGGTCTTGAGCAAGGCGTAAAAACCTATGTAGGTGGTAACTGCACAGTGTCACTCATGTTATTAGCATTGGGTGGTTTATTTGAGCAAGACTTGATTGAGTGGGTAAGCCCAATGACTTATCAAGCTGCATCGGGTGCCGGTGCTCGCAATATGAAAGAGCTCATTGCGCAAATGGGCTCTATTCATGCAAGTGTGGCTGACAAGCTAGCTGATCCACAAGCCGCTATTTTAGAAATTGATAAACTAGTCACACAGCAAATAGCCTCAAGCGATTTACCGCAAGAGCAATTTGGTGTGCCGTTAGCAGGCAGTCTTATCCCATGGATTGATGTGCCAATGCCATCGGGTCAATCTAAAGAAGAATGGAAAGCGCAAGTTGAAGCGAACAAAATTTTAGGTTCATCTAAACAGCCTGTGCCTATTGACGGTTTATGTGTGCGCATTGGTGCAATGCGCTGTCATAGCCAAGCTATGACCATTAAACTACGTGAAGATATTAGCGTCGAGAAAATAGAACAGATTTTAGCCTCACACAATGAGTGGGTTAAAGTTATCCCTAATGAGCGTGATATCACTGCTACGGATTTAACCCCAGTTAAAGTAACTGGTACATTAAGTATTCCTGTAGGGCGTATTCGTAAGTTAGCAATGGGACCTAAATATATTAGTGCTTTTACCGTTGGCGATCAGTTATTATGGGGTGCTGCAGAGCCACTGCGTCGTATGCTACGCATTATTGTTGATAATAAACATTAGTTTATTAGCTGCCATTTATTACAGTTAATATGGAGGGCTGGCAATGTGCCAGCCCTTTTACTTTTAAACACACTTAGTTGCGCGTGAATAGCCAGCAAATATAGTACGATGTTAATTAACGATTAATGCGTTCAAGTGAGTCTGCTAATTGGTCAATTCGGGTCCGTGTTGCATCTACTAAATCACTGATCTGATCAGCTGATCCTGACGAACGACTTGCCAGCTCTCTAACTTCTGATGCGACTACGGCAAAACCTCGGCCAGCATCACCAGCACGAGCAGCTTCAATAGCGGCATTCAAAGCTAGTAGGTTAGTTTGTCCTGCAATACCAGAAATACTGCCAACAATGTCACCGATTTGATTACCCACTTTTAAGAGTTCTTGCATTGCCTGATGTGTTTCTTTTAGTGCAATTTGACGATCAGTAATATCTACACCAAACACTACGTAACGTGTTACTTGATCAGAAAAATCCTTCAATTCACAAACCTGTGCATCGAACGAACGTTGAACTTGTTGTTTATCTGTAAATTCAACGACCAAACTTAGTTGCTCGTCTTGATTGATAGTTGTGCTCTGCTGCTTTTGAAGTTGTTGCCATATGGTATTCGCTGCTACTTTTGCTGCCTCGTTACTGCCCACTTTTTCAAGGAACAGTTTATTCATATTCACGAGCTCACCTGTAGGCTGAAATTCAACAACCATTAACGACCCATTAATGAGGGCTAATCGATCAAGAGAGTCTTTGGCTGATTGTTTAGTTACAGTAATGTCAGCTTGCACAGAGACATAACGATGTACTTTTCCTTGTTCGTTAAATACAGGATTAATTGACATAGCAATCCAATATGGTTTGCCTTGTTTATTATAATTTAATATCTCTTCATAAAAGGGCTGCTTTTGGCTAAGCTTATTGCGAATATTTGCAATGGTTTGGGGATCGGTGTCATTGCCCTGCAAGAATTTACCAGGTATTTTCCCTTTCACTTCATCGAGTTGGTAACCTGTCATTGTTTGAAAACCATTATTTACATAAAGAATTTCACCTTGTTCATTGGTGATAACAACGGCGTTACTGGTCTCATTAGCCACTAGCGATAACATTTCAACTTCTTCGCGTTTCGATACTTCATCGGTGACATCTTTTACAAACGCAGTATATAAAATCTCATCGCCGACAACGACTTTAGCTAAAGTAATTAAGCCCCAGCGAATAGTCTTTTCGCGAGTATGAATTGGTAATTCTATTGGCTTACCAATTAGCCGATTAACCCCGGTATCACGGTTACGATTGACGTAACTATCGTGTTTGCTGCGGTGCTCTGGTGCTACCAACATTTTAATATTTTGACCGATCATTTCCTCACGGCTATAGCCCCATATTTTCTCAGCCGCGGGATTAGCAAAAATGATCAAGTTTTGACTGTCGATAGTTATTACACCATCGTGAGCTTGCTCTAGAACTTGTTCAGTCATTGAGCGCTCATCACGCTCTTTACTGCAATCGCGGGCAAACGCTGTGTAGTAAAGCTTTTTGCCCATTTTTACTTGAGATAAAGTTATATTGATCCAGGTTGTTGAACCATCTTTACGCTCTATTTGCAGTTCAACGGCAGAGCCAACAATCCGATCTTCGTTAGTTGCACGGTGGCGATTTACATAACTATCATGGTTTTTTTGATGAACTTTTGGTACTAGCATACGAACATTTTTACCAAGTACTTCTTCAGCTTTATATCCCCAGAGTGTCTCGGCAGCATGGTTGATGTATACAACGTCATTATTATCATTAATGGTTATAACTGCGATTACAGTTTGGTCCATTGAACGTTTAGACAAATCATTATTTTTGAAAAACATGAAAAACCTTTTCATTTTAGTGTATTAACACACCAGTTTGCAGATGCTATTAGGCGTATTCAGGCTGTTTATTAGCAGTGTGTATTCGCTTTCTAAGAGCGATGAAATATTAGATAAGAGAAAGAGAAGTTAAGTAGCAGGGTTAGCCATATAACGAGCTTAATTCATTTGAAAATAAAATTAGTTATAAAATACATTACTCAGATAGTAGATACATCCTAAACAAGCTTTACAAACATTAGTCTGAGTTATTTAGCGTAACTCCTACCCGTCGAACGTTCTGAATGAACTATTGGATCAGTCGCAGCTATAATTATTTTCAGCAATAGGGTGACATCAAGAGGACAAGAGGATGAAATTCTAAACACTCATTGAATTATAGACCCTTGATTGATATATAGCTAACTTTCTCGAAAACGCAGTAATTAAACTCGTCATTAGCATTGTTTTTATTGTTGTCTTTACCTCGCTTTAGTTTTGTTACGGTTTAATTAGCTTGATAGTTTCTTGCTTAATACTCAACAGCTTACTATATTTATGAGAGTATTTATTTGGCCTTCTGTTATGAATATATCAAAAAAGTTAAAACTATCTTTTGCCTCAGCTATCGCCTTACCTCTTTTTATTATTGCGGCGCTAGTGATCACGCAGACAAGAGACCAAGCGCTTGATAACTTTGCGCAAATGAGCGAAAGAGAAGCACGGCAAATAGATAATGGTATTGCTATGTTTTTTTCTGAAATAGAAAAAAATGTTGATTATCTAGCTTCACATCAAATGGTCTTAGCTGCTAAACAAGATGTCAAAGCTCATGTTGACACAAATAATCCAGTGATGCTGAAACATCTCCAAGGCAGCAGTGTTGAGCGTGCCGCATTTCAACAGTTTGATCACTTCGGCCAAACTCACCCTGGGCTTGCTTATATTTATATGGGTAATGAACAAGGTGGTTATATTCAGTGGCCAGCGGGAGAAGTTAATGCTAATTATGACCCACGATCTCGACCTTGGTATTTAACAGGTAAATCTGCAAGTGGTAAAACGGTTCGCACTAGTGCTTATTATTGGGCAGCTGACGATATGGTTATTGTCTCTACCGTAAAAGCAATAAAAGATAATGGACAAATTATCGGTGTACAGGGAATGGATGTTTCTTTGCAAGGACTGACAGAAATTATTGCTAATATTAAGCTGGGTGAAACCGGTTACTTAATGTTGATTGAAGATACGGGAAATGTACTTGTTGATGTTAAAAATGAAAACTTTCGTTTTAAACGTCTGGCAGATATTGCGGATGGTAAATACAAACAGTTAGCTGCAAATACACAAGGTCAGTTTGAAATTGTCATCAATAACAAAGATTTTATTGCCAATATATATACTTCAGCTAAGTTGGGCTGGAAATTTATTGGTTTAGTTGAAAAGTCAGAGGTGATGAGCGCTGCAAACACCATGACATTGACAATTATAATTATTAGTACGGTGCTAATTATTGTATTCATTTTAATCGCAAGTTACATTTCAAAAGTAATTTCTTCGCCTATAGTTGAAGTCAGTGATGGTCTGACTGAAATTGCACAAGGTGGTGGTGATCTAACTCGACGACTCACAATTAAGACAAAAGATGAAACGGCTAAGCTGGCCAATAGTTTTAACCTATTCTTAAACTTGATTGCTGATTTAGTAAGACAGATCAACGAATGTGCACTAAATGTGAGCGGTACGTCAGAGCAAACGTCTACACAAGCATCGCAATTAACTTGTTCTACCTCACAACAACAGCAAGCACTGGAAATGGCGGCAACCGCAATTAATCAAATGGCTGCGACAGCCAACGAAGTAGCTTCAAGTTGTGCTAATGCGGCAGATCTGGCTATGCAAACGCAACAGGCATCAGAGATAGGTCAAACAGTGATCACAGAGACCGTTCAAAGCGTGGTTGTTTTGAGCGAAGTTATAAGTAAAGCAACGGATGATATATCGCAACTTGACACTGAAAGTGAAAATATCATGTCGATTTTAGGCGTTATAAGAGGTATTGCTGAGCAAACTAATTTGCTTGCTTTAAATGCTGCAATAGAAGCTGCTCGAGCGGGTGATCATGGTCGTGGTTTTGCTGTCGTTGCAGATGAAGTGCGTGCACTGTCGCAACGTACGTCTGAATCCACAGAAGAGATTGCTACGCAATTAGATAAACTACGTAGCATGTCTGGTCAAGTCACTACTGAAATGAAACGCAGTTTAGACAGCACTAATAAAACGGTTGAACTATCCCATGCTGCACAGCAACAATTTACGGAAATAACAGCGTCTATTGTTAATATTAGTGACTTAAATACGCAGATAGCAACCGCTGCAGAAGAGCAGCAGCATGTCGCTGAAGATATAAATCGCAATGTTATAGAAATTAAAAATGCGGCTGATGATGTTAGCGATATTGCCGCTAATACCAGTAATAATGGAGATAAATTAAAAGCCTTATCGCACGTTCTTACTGATTTAGTTGGTAAATTTAAAGTGTAATAATAACAGCGTCTAAAATAAGAATAATCAACATATAGCCATTCTTTGACAATTGAACTCATTATTTTGCAATGCTAATGAGTGTTGTCTGCTTTATAATAGTGATTTTATTCTATGTGCTGCATTAATTTTCTGGTATTTTTTTGGGGTTGAAATTCAAACCTTGTTGTTTTATGTGCTCGTTATAGTGGGAGGCAGATAATGGTTTTGAGAAATAAAAGCCTTGAAATTCTTTACACCCCATATTTGCCATAATTTCGACTTGTTGTTGTGTTTCAACTCCCTCAGATACGCATTTTATTCCAAGTTCATCACACATGACGTGAATTGCTTTTACTAAGCTCTTCTGCCTTGTTGAGCTTGTAACTTGGCTTATTAGCGAGCGATCAAGTTTTAGCTTATTTATAGGATATTCGGCTAAGCGCGCAATATTTGAATAGCCTACGCCAAAGTCATCTACGGAAATTGTGAATCCCCATGATTGTAGGTTTTGCATCAACGCCAATGAATATTCTTGGTTCGCTTCTAATGATGTTTCGGTCAGTTCTAATTCAATTTGACTTGGTTTGACATTAAAGTCCGCTAAGTATTTTACTAATTTTGACATGAAATCGCTTTGGCCAAAATCAAGCAATGATATATTTATTGCAACAGGCACTAGTGGGATTTCATCTTTGCTCCAAGTTGCAATTTGAGCACATACCTTTTGAATTATTAAATCTGTTAGCCGACTGATCATACGGTATTCCTCTGCGATCGGAATAAACACCGCGGGTGATACAACACCAAGAGTTTGACTGTTCCAGCGTGCCAATGCTTCAAGTCCAATGCACTTGCCGTCATGTGTTACTTTAGGTTGATAGTGTAACTCTAACTCGCCGTTATGAAGTGCTTCGTCCAATAACATTGATATTTCGTGTTTTTCTAAAAATTCTTGTGAGCGTTTTTCATCATAACCATTAATAGGGCGATGATTATCAGCAAGTTTTAATGCCTCAATTGCATTGTTTAATACATTAGCACTGCTTTTTCCTTGTCTTGGAAAGTTGGAAAAACCAAATAAAAATGACTGTTGGTATTTTTCGCCCCGGATTATATAAGGTTCATCAACCACATGTTTAATCTCGTTTAAGAGCTTATGTTCTATTTCGTTAGTAGTGCTTGTAGTTATTATAAATGCTAATTTATTATTACCTACATGAGCGCACAGAACGAGGGCTTCATTAGAGTCTTTTAAGCGCTTATAAGCAGATACTAAGTGTGCTTTTGCATCTGCTTTACTGTATTTGAGATTTAAATATTCATTATTCGCACTCTGGGTGACCACAATATAGAAATCGCCTTGGTACTTTGCTACAAATCTTTCACACTGAAGCTCAAACCATTCTCTATTGGGGAGGTGTGTTTGACCATCGCTGTAACGTAAACGTTTGTTTTCTTGCTCCATTGCTAATAAGTTTTGTTTTATTTGATGTTGTTCAGTGCAGTCATCAAAGCGCAGCACACAGTAATTAGAGTTAGTAACTTGCTGGCAATGTACAGTTTTATAGGTATTTTTATATTTAAATACTTGGTCCTTATGTTGGTTAGCTACAATTACTAGATTAGGTAATAATTTATCGAGTTTAACGGTGCTGTTTTTAACTGTTGCTTTGAAACCAAATAACGTTTTCGCTTGGCTGTTAAAATCTATAACGGTGTTATCACTATCGATAATTATTTTTGCAATACTTGATTCAGTAAAAAAAGTTCTATAAAGCTCTTTTTTTGCTGCTAGATGACTATTTGATTCTGCCATGGTTTGATTTAAGCGTTTTGCAGCAACAATGGTTCGCGCAACTGCGAGCGGAATACAGATATTAAAGAATAAAAATAATAGCCCTGATATATACCAGTCTGAATTTGGTAGTTGTGTATTTATAGAAGTCAGAGATGAAATATCAACGTTGTTTATTATAAAGTAAAAAGGCACGATATTTAAAATTGCATAACCTAGCGCGGTCCTCACACCTAACAGCATCAATGCAATAATAGGGCATGCATACATATACATAGAGCCTACCTTTGCAAGGTTGATGTCTGTTAAAAATACATTCATTGAGATTGTTGCGGCAACAATACTTAATAGCAGGGCATGTGCACATAAAGTAAAGTATTTACGGCTAGCAATTAGTAAGGTGGCCATTGTCACAGAAAAGCTTGCAGCAAGCACAATAATATATATTAAGTTGAACTCAATTGCGGCGTTTAAAGTATGGCAAAATACTGAGAAACATAAAATTACACCAGCGGTTAAAATAATGCGTAGTGCACTGATACGCCAGTTAGGTACTAGAACGTTTGAATTAACGTGATCTGATAGTAAAAAGTAGCGACTTAAGTAATGCATTATAGTTGGTGTAGATTTATCATTTTTTTATTAGACCATTGATAAATAGCTAAAAGCAATAATTTATTAGTTTTTAAATCCTTTACTAAGAATAAATGCTTGGTTTAGGGGGGAGGGAAACTACAGAGCAGCTTAATTATAATGGCGTTAGCACCCAAGCCTTTATATCCTTAGGTGCTAGTTTATCAATACTTAGCTTTTGGGTTTTAATAGTGTTTTTAGTTCTGCTATTTGCGCTTTTAACTCATTTATTTGCCCTTGGGTTGCGGGCAATGAATCTACATCGGCTTGCTCTTCGCGGGCATTGCGATGCTCCTCTGACATAACTTCTAAAATAGCGCCTACCATCATGTTTAAAAATACGAAAGCGGTTAAGAATATAAAGGTAAGGTAGTAAATCCAACTTAGCTTATAGACAGCCATGGTTTCGTACATGACGTCGGTCCAATCTTCAAAGGTTGCTATTCTGAACAGAGTTAACATTGAAATTGATACGTCTCCCCATAGGACTGGGTTTATATCAGAAAATAACATGCTACCAGTTGCGGCATAAATATAGAAAATAACAAACATTAATAGTGCAATGTAGCCCATTTGCGGTATGGCTTTTAATAATGAATTAACCAACAAACGCAGTTCTGGCACCATAGAGACTAAACGTAGTACACGGAATATTCGTAATAAACGGGCTATAAAAATGGTCGAACCTGCAGCTGGGTATAAACTGCCAATGACGATTATAAAGTCAAAAATATTCCAGCCTTTGCTAAAAAAGGCTTTTAAGCCTTTACTTGCAACATAGCGGATAATTAGCTCTATTAAGAAAAACACCGTGATGCCAACGTCCATCCAATGTAAAGCAAATTCAACAGTGGGGTGTAACGAATAAGTGTGTGCACCAACAGTGAGCGCTGATACGACAATAACGGCGATAACAAATGATTGAAATAGTTTACTTTTATCGATACGCTGGAACAGCTCTTGTAACTGCGACAACATCATAATTAGCCCTTAACGGTTATAGATATAAAACGTTTGCAATATACAGCAAAATCGTCACGGATGAATTACTTTTCCAGTTTAAAATGTAAGGAATTTTTAATGCTTTTCAATAGGCTAAAATGGGTTGTAAGTGCCTTCGCGGTTCTGTTTTTAACCGCTTGTAGTACTGATGCCCGCTATCACGAAGTTCAAGCTGCTCGCTTAGGCGAATGTAGTCATATGGCAGATAAAGAATACCATCAATGTATAAAGCGCCAAGAAGACGGTTACAAAGAATTTAAACAGCAGCAAGATATAGTCCCAGAGAACGACTTACGCCAAGAGCACACCACTAAAAATGACTAAAACGCAAAAGCAGCTCGATAAATTATTGCGCGCTACTTTAACTGGCGCATGCGAGCAGATCAAAGATCATCTAACAGACTTTAGTTGGTTAACTCATCATATAGATTTAAAAAAACCAGCTACATCACTTAAAGTCAGATGTTATTTTATTGATGCGCTTGCACTTGAGCAGGCAAAACAAAAGCAACAGCTAGCGTTAGTCGAAAGTATTATAGTAACAGAGCTGGCTGTTATTAACTTAACCCCTCAAGAGGTTCTGTTTTTAGCTGATTAAATTTAAGGAAAATCGATGTGTCTAATGTAATCAATAATCAAAATCCAGACTGATTGTTTATTGCACAAGCAAAGCTCAGGTTAACTATCAGAGCGTGAAAACACAACGATTACGGTGCTTTAGTTTGGTATCAAGATGACATACAGCTATAATCCAACAAAATAGTAAAAGAGATCCATTATGGCAGTTCCTACTCGTTCACAAATCACCCCTGGCACCGAAGTTAATATCGTTTTAAAACAAGATCAGCGTAGCGGCACATTAACGCAAGGTGTTGTTGAGCGCCTTTTGACTAAATCACCCAATCATCCGCATGGTATTAAAGTGCGCTTAGAGGATGGTCAAGTAGGGCGAGTGAAAGAGATTTTGTCATGAGTGCACTTACTTTAAGCGAATTCTGGCAATTAGTTACCGTTGCAGATAGAACCGCAGAGCCAGAATCAGTCAGTGAACGTTTAAAAGGTTTACTTACAGATTTAAGCGATGCACAGCTCATTGAATTTGATAAGCAATTTAGCATTTGTATGCGCCAAAGTTATACTTGGGAGCTATTCGGTGCTGCGTTTGTAATGGCCGGTTGCAATGATGAATACGGTTTCTCAGAATTTCGTTGTTGGTTAATTTCTCGTGGTGAAGCAGCTTTTAATGCTGCGCTTGAAAATGCTGATTCTTTGGCTGATTGCACACCTGTTTATCATTTAAACGAGCAGCCTTATCCTTACTTAGATGAGTATGACTTGATCGCTGGTTTATTATATGAACAGCGTAATGAAGACGAATTACCCTTTGCTCCTTCAGGCCTTGATCAACCCAAAGGTAAGCGCTTTAAAGATAAGCCTAAATTTTTAAAGTTGGCATATCCGCAACTATTTGCTAAATATTGGCAGTAACATAATATTAAAAACCAACCATGACTCAGTATACTGGCTGGTTTTTATTTTAATCACCGTAGCTATGCTATGCTGAGTATATAAATCAATAAATGTCAGGTATTTAATGCGCTATCGTAAAGTATTACTGTGTTTAGTGTCGGTTTGTTTAACTACAGTTGTCAGTGCTAAAACTGAGCTGCCAAGTAATAAAAGTCAGTTTATTAATTTATTCAATACTAAGGTTGGTAGTTATCAATTGGTATCAGGTGAGGCTAAAATGTGTGCTGGTGGACAGTTAGCATGGCTTGATGCAAATGAGCCTGATCTTGGCTTTAAGCTCGGTGATGAAATTATTTTTAATAACTTACACCATGGCACACAAACGAATAAAGTCGCTAACTTTTGTTTGGTCACTACTAAGTATAAATACACCACGCAAAGCATTACCATGTCACTACGCCATACTCGCTGTGAAAACGAGACAGATAATTTAGACACGAGCCAAACGCTGCGTTTTATTTCGCCTACAACGCTTGCGTACAGTGTAGAGAGCAGTAATGTTCGTTGTCAGTTTGAACTACAACTTTAAATTTAACGATAATGTGAGTTTTTTATAAATCACAACTTATTTTCGGTAAATGCTGCCAACGCGTTGTGTACTGAGGCGATAAAAATGCACGCTTCATATGCCATGCTTGGCTTTGTTGCTGACTTGCCAGAGTTAGCGTGTCGTAGCCGTATCGCTTATTAATTGAATCTAAACACTCCATTAGTTTTATGTTGTCTTGGCTAGGAGCAAATAGGTCGGGTTGTTGAAACTGTTGTGAACTAAGCTCGAGTGCACCCACACCACATTTATAAAAACGGACGTTGTGTTGATATAGCTGCGTAAATATTTCGCTAATTGCTTTAGCAAATACACGGCTATCTGCGCTAGATACGGGTAACTCATACACTAATGATTTTTTATAGTAATGTGACTCATGGGGCGAGCTTGCCACAAATAGTAACAGGCGTTTAGTTAAGGAGCGTTGCTGACGTAGTTTGCGAGCGACAATAATACTGTGATTGATCAACGCTGTTTTTAATGCAACCGGATCAGTTAAACGTTCACCAAAACTACGGGTCGAAAAAATTTCACGCTTATCTTGGCGTACATCATCCCAATTTAAACACACAATGCCATTTAGCTCATTAACTGTACGCTCAAGTACTACGCTAAATAAACGTTTCATACGTTTTGGTGTTTGTTTGGCTAAATCAAGCGCGCTGTTAATGTTAAGTAGTTTGAGTTTTTTAGCTAAACGTTTGCCAACGCCCCATACATCAGCTACATCCATCGCGGCTAAAATATGTTGTCGTGCTTGTTCGCTATCAATCACTGCAATCCCATTAAAACCGTTGAGCTTTTTAGCAGCATGATTAGCTGCTTTAGCAAGGGTTGGTGTAGGGCCAAAGCCAACTCCAACAGGGAGTTTTGTTTCGCGCCAAACTGTGCGACGAATTAACTGGCCATACTGATGCCAGTCATTAATGAGTGGGGTAAAGCCGTTAAACTGCAAAAATGCTTCATCAATCGAATATACATGTTGGGTGTCGCAAAAACGGCTGATCACATTCATCATTTTATCGCTTAGATCCGCGTACAACTCATAATTAGATGAGCGAATAACCACCTTATGTTTGGCCAGTAAATGTTTAACTTTAAAGTAGGGCTGAAACTTAGGGATATTTAAGCGCCGCGCGATAGGACATATCGCACAAATGCAGCCATCGTTATTGGTTAATACCACAACAGGTTTTGAGCGGATCGCTGGATCAAATACTTTTTCAGCGCTGGCGTAAAACGCCACTGCATCCACTAAGCAATACATTGGCGCAGCTCAGCACTAGAGCGATGTAATCGAATCGAACGAGTAACCACACCTTCTAATTGAAATTCATCACTATCAGTCAGTTGCACTGGGGGATATAAGTCCGATGCAGAGAGTAGCCGTGCATTAGTTTTATCTAATAATTTACAAACAAATAAACCATTTAAGTTAGCTACAATGACATCACCATTTTTAGCTTCTTCGGCGCGATCAACCAATAATAAATCGCCGTCAAAAATACCGACCTCTTGCATTGAGCAGCCGGATGCCACACCAATAAACGTCGCATCGGGGTGTTTGATCAATAGCTGATCCAGTGATAAACCAAGTTCTTTATACTGAGCGGCAGGTGATTCAAACCCGCATACGCCCGCTTCGATATAAATAGGAATAACAAACATAAATAATTAACCAAACACATATACTGTATAAGTGTACAGTATATGTGTTTTAGTTAACTTATGCCAAGTAATGAAGTTGCGATCACTGCATATTTTTAATCATTTTTTGAGCAGTATCTAAAAAGTCATTGATTTGTTGAGAGTTTAAGTTTTTGCACATTTGCTCATTAACATGCTGTTCGGCGTTTAATAGTTTGTCATAAAGAGCATGACCTTCAGAGGTAAACGATAAGATAAAGCAACGCTTATCGTGCTCACTGGCATCTTTGTCAATCAGCTTTAATGTAATTAGTTCTTTAACTAAGCGTGCAATTTGCGCTTTATCGCGCTGGGTTTGATTCACAATATCGTTAGCAGTGCAGTGAGTTGTCGCTGCAATAATATGTAGGCAACGCACATGCATTGCGTTTAACCCAAGCTCACCTGCATTAATAGCTTCTCGTATGGTAACGCGATAATTTTGCATTAAAGCAAATAATGTATTGGCCAATGAAGAGTTCATAATAAATCCATAATAGTTGACAAAGTCAATTAAATTGCTATAGTTGATTTTATCAACCAATGGGGCGTTGTGCAATTAAACACGTAAATAAACCTTCTGAGGAGATCAAAATGAGTAGAAAAGTACGTCGTGCAACCGTAATAAGCACAACAGCGATAGCCCCGCATTTAAAGCGTCTGGTTGTTGGCTCAGATGAGTTTCATGATTTTCCTGCGGATCAACAAGGTGCGTACGTAAAAGTACTATTACCACATGCTGGACAAGATGAGGTTGAAATTGACCTCAAAGCAGCTGAACCTGCACCTAAGCGCTCATATACAATCAGAGCTATAGATACTATTAACCATACAATTACGCTTGATTTTGTCGTCAATCAGCATCGTGGTATCGCAACTGATTGGGCTAAACAAGCAAAGCCTGGTGATAAACTCGCAATTGCAGGCCCTGGCCCTAAAAAGCTTGATGATTTTAGTCAGTCGCAGTATTTGATGATTGCTGATTTAACCTCAGTTAATACTATTAACGGGTATTTACAGCAACTACCTGCAACAGCTGATGTTGATGTGATCATTCATGTTGCTGACGCGCAGGATGTTATCGAGCTCGATACAATCAAAGCACACAGCAAACACACTATAAATTGGTTAATTACAATGCAGCCGCAAATAGATGTGGTTGATCAGGCTTCAGTGCTATTGAATCAATATACGCAAAAACCATTGATTTTCATGGCGCTAGAAGCTGCTATTGTGCGCACCATTAAAGATTTAGCGATTGATAAATATGCAATACCGCGTGAGAAGATTGTCTGCTCAGCGTATTGGAAGCAAGGTGTTGATGCAGATGGCAAGCTAACGGTTTAATCACATTATTAGCAGCAAGTAAGGGAATTAGAGTGCATACCCATGAGAGGAAGTTTACTTAAACAAAATAAGCGTCTCACAGCACTTACTTTAGAATAAGTAAACTTAGGTATGCACTCAGGTTCGGTGTCGAGACGTTAAAGAGTCTTAACTAATCGATTTAAGTATTTAACCATTCTAGCGGGCTAAATAAAGCGCTCACTGTATTAGTAGTTTTTGATGTAGAGCAAGAAAAAATAGCTAAGCCTTTATTGTGTGTTTGATTGTAGCAATGTCTATCTCGACAATTGCTCCACGCTTTTGGATCACTTGGGCGGCCAGTAAATTACCCGCTTGTGCACATTGTTTTATAGGTTGCTCTGTTAACCACTGGGCTAAAAAGCCGGCGTTAAATGAGTCACCTGCGGCGGTAGTGTCGATCACTTTTTCTACAGCGACAGTATTAAACAGCTCGACTGAAATTGAATTATCAAGGTGTTTTTTACTGTATTGGCAGCCATCTGCGCCGAGTTTTACAACGACCTCGTGAGCGCCTTGTTGGTGCAAACGCTCGGTACATTGCGCAACATTACTATCTCCCCATAATTGTGCTTCATCGTCAAAGGTCACTAATGCTAAATCGGCTAGTGCGTATGCTTTATTATTGGCAAGGTGGCAGTGCATCTTGCTTGACCATAATGCAGGGCGATAGTTGCTATCATAAATAATTTTTATCCCTTGCTGTTTTAGTAACGCTAAATGGCTGAGTAAAGTATGGCAATCTTGCTCTGCTAAAATTGCCAGGGAGATCCCCGATAAATAAATAGCATCAACTTCGGCAAGACTGGTTAGTACTTTTTTAAAATCAGCATGTTGCAATAAATATTTAGCGGCTGAGTCGCTACGCCAATACTGAAAAGTACGCTCCCCTGACACATCGTTTTGAATCATATACAAACCCGGTTGTTTGTTATGACTGAGCAGCACATTGTCAGTATTAATATGGTGAGCTTGCCATTTTTCAATCAGTGCACGACTTAGTGGATCAGTGCCCATGGCACTGACGTAATTGACGTTTACTTCATTGCCTGCGAGTTTTTTTAAGTAAATGGCGGTATTCATGCTATCGCCGCCATAATTTTGTTGCATGGCAGTAAATGGTTGGCCGCTAAGCTCAACCATACATTCGCCAATAATTGCGATGGACTTAGCTGTCATTTATAACGTCACTCCTTTTTTCCAAATAGCGACTTCACGAATGTCGTTTATTTCATTGCAAGTTGGCTGGCCGTTTACGATGTTGACTAGCAGTTCAACAAACTCCCCGTGGACTTGCTCCATTGAGACATCGTTAATTAAAACGCCAGCGTCAAAATCTATCCAGCGTTTTTTCTTATTGGCAAGTTCTGAATTAGTAGCAATTTTTAACGTTGGCACAAATCCACCATAAGGCGTACCGCGACCAGTGGTAAATAACACCATATGACAACCAGCAGCACCAAGTGCGCTGGTGGCAATAGGGTCGTTACCTGGTGCATCCAATAGATTTAATCCAGGTATTTGCAGGCGCTCACCATAGTGCAAAACCGCTTGTACTTTGCTGGTGCCGGCTTTTTGCGTACACCCTAACGATTTATCTTCTAAGGTAGTGATCCCGCCTTTTTTATTACCTGGCGACGGATTTTCATAAATCGGTTGATTATGAGCTTTGTAATAACCTTTAAAGTTATTAACCATGTTAACGAGCTTGTTAAAGGTCTCTTCGTCTTTACAGCGCGACATTAATAAAGTTTCAGCGCCAAACATTTCAGGTACTTCGGTTAATACCGTTGTGCCACCTTGAGCAATTAAATAATCTGAAAAATAACCCAGCATCGGATTCGCCGTGATACCAGACAAACCATCGCTGCCACCACATTCAAGGCCAAACTTTACTTCAGATAAAGTACCCGGTTGACGTTTATCTTGTTTTACTTGGGCATAAATTTGTTCAAGTAGCGCAACGCCTTCTTCAATTTCGTCATCCGCTTGTTGGGTGATTAAAAACTTAATGCGGCCTTCATCGTAATCCCCTAAGCCATCACGAAATGCCGGTAATTGATTATTTTCACAGCCTAAGCCAACGACTAAAGCGCCACCCGCATTTGGATGCAGTGCCATGTTTTGTAGCAGTATCCGTGTTGTATCTAAATCATCACCGAGCTGAGAGCAGCCAAACTGGTGAGGAAACGCATAAATGCCATCAATTTCTAATTGTGGATGACGCAGTTTAAACTCTTTGATCATTTGGTTGATCATGCCATTGACGCAGCCTACCGTAGGGATCAGCCAGATTTCATTACGAATGCCAATTTCACCGTTTTGTCTACGATAAATATTTACTTCAGGCGAAGGGGTCGCTTCACTTTGTTCAATAAACTCTGGAACATACTGATAATCCAGTTCATCATTGAGGGTGGTTTTAACGCAATGGGTATGCACCCAACCGCCTTTTTGAATATTCTCTAGGGCAAAGCCAATGGGGGCACCGTATTTAATAACATTCTCTTGTTTATTAATATCGCGCAGCGCCACTTTATGGCCTTTATCAATGTTCTCATTGACTAAGATCTCTTCGCCATCAACGGGCAATATTTCACCAGCGGTGATATTACGCATTGCAATGGCAACATCATCAGTTGGGTGTAGTTTAATTAATGGTTTCATATTATTGGCCTAACTGGTTAGTAAGCGTAGTAGCTACACCTTCAGTGAGCATATTACGTAGGTGAGCTGTAACGGTGGCAGTTAATTCAGGAAGTTCATTTAAATCACTTTCCCAATGCCATTGTGCCCCTAGTACTTGTTCAACAAGCGTGTTTAAGGATAGGGTGTTGTTATCAAAGTCATGCCACAGGGTATTAAATAGTTCTAGCCATTGTGGTGCATCGCTCAATTCAATTTGCTGCTCATTACGTAGGCCTTTATACATCAAAATTTGCCCTGCAATAGCCAATGCCATCATATTCGGTACGGCGTTATTTGTTTTCACATAGGTGTGCAACTGCGGCAAAATACGGGTCTTAAATTTAGTCATACTGTTGAGTGAAATAGCCAGTAATAAATGGCAAATATACGGATTTCTAAAGCGGTTCAGTACATCATTGGCAAAGCGCTTTAATTCATCTTCAGGTAAATCAAGAGTGGGAATAATTTCAGCAAAGATTAATTGTGTTAGGTATTTTTCAAACAAAGGATCGGCCAGCGCATCGCCCACAGAATCAATGTTCGCCATGTAAGCTAGTGGCACTAAAGCCGTATGAGCACCATTTAAAATACCGACTTTTTGTTGTTTGTAAGGTGAAATATCATCAACAATTTTTATATTTAGATCACTGTCTTGCAAGCATAATAATTCAGCTAGATGCTGCGGTCCTTGAATAACAAACAAGTGAAAGTACTCAGCGGTCACCATAAAGTTATCTAAATAACCTAACGATTCTTGTAGTTGTTGATGCTCATCACGGGGGAAGCCAGTGACAATACGGTCAACTAAGCTTGAGCAAAAGTGGTTAGCTTCATTCAACCAGCTTGAAAACGCCTCAGGTAGTTGCCAAAGTTGGCAGTATTGAAACACGATTTCTTTGAGTTTCTCGCCGTTGTAGTCAATTAACTCACAAGGGATGATCACCATGCCGCTGTCAGCTGAGCCGTTAAAGTGATTAAAGCGATGGAACAACCACTGCGTTAATTTAGCTGGGAATGCTTTAGCGGGAGCGTCATCGAGTTTATCAGTATCAATATATTCAATACCAGCTTCAGTGGTATTTGAAAAAATAATTTTCAGATCCGGATTCTCAGCTAATGCCATATAACGCGGAAAATCTTTATAGACAGGAATTTCTTCATTGATTGAACTAATAATACGGTGATCGGCGACGGTTTCACCTTGCTCGTTTAAGCCACGAATAATAGTGGTATACAAACCATCTTGAACATTAAGTAAAGGAATTGCGTCATAATCAATAGGGCGGATCACCGCAACGCCGGCGTTTAGATCACTTGTTTCATTGAGTTTATCAATTTGCCAATCGATAAATGCACGCAAGAAATTCCCCTCACCGTATTGCATTATTTTTGTTGGGTATTTGTTTTTATTAAAGTTTTTTCTATTCAGTGCTTGCATAATATGAACCTATAAACGTTATATGGGCTGATTGATATTTACATCTTAGCTATATTTGCCACCGGTGGCAAATAATATTTGACAAATTGCCACCGGTAGCGAAGAATGGGTATTAACAAGTTTAGTCAATTCAATTTACATTGAATTAGTAATTACGTAATAAACACTTTATACAGGAATTTAAAATGACAGCCACTTTGTTTGATCTAACTTCAAAAACGGCACTCGTCACCGGTGCAAGCCGCGGACTGGGTCAACAAATTGCACTGGGTTTAGCAGCTGCTGGCGCCAAGGTTATTTGCAGTAGTAGTAAAGAGCACGGCTGCCAAGCAACGTGTCAGATGATCAAAGAGCGCGGTGGTGAGGCGTATGATTATGCAGCTGATTTGAGTAATACGGATTCAGTGAATGCCTTAGCAGCTACAGCCTTAGCTAATCATGGCGGTATTGATATTTTGGTTAATGTTGGCGGCACAATATTTCGCAGCCCTGCGGTGGATTACCCGTATGAGCAATGGCAGAACGTGATGAAAGTAAACCTTGATGCCAGTTTTTTATTGGCCCAAGCGGTTGCGCCAAACATGATCAAACAAGGGTTTGGCAAAATAATTAATATTGCCTCAATGCTGTCATACAGCGGCGGTATGACAGTCCCAGCATATACCGCGAGCAAACATGCGGTAGCGGGTCTTACTAAAGCGCTGGCAAACGAATGGGCGCAACACAATATTCAGGTTAATGCTATTGCGCCAGGTTATTTTAGAACCGATAACACCCAAGCATTACAAGATGATGCCGCTCGTAATAGTGAAATTGAAAAGCGTATCCCTGCGGGGCGTTGGGGTGAAGCTGAAGACTTAATTGGTTCAGCCATATTTTTATCATCAACAGCCAGTGACTATGTCAATGGCCATATTCTCGCGGTTGATGGTGGCTGGTTAGCACGATAATTTTTAATTTTAGGTAGCATGTTATGAGCACACAAATAGAGTCACGTTATGCCGTTGGTCCAAATGAAGTTAAAGGCTATGACACCCAACAGTTAAGAGATGAGTTTTTGGTCGACAAACTTATGCAAGAGAACACCATTTATTGGTTATACACTCACTACGAGCGTTTTATGGTGGGCAGTGCGGTGCCAACCAGCGCACCGCTTAGGTTAGAAACGGTAGACAACTTAAAAGCAGCAAACTTTTTAACGGGTAGAGAGCTTGGTGTGATCAATGTTGGCGGCAGCGGCACGGTGACTGCTGATGGAGAAGATTTTCAGCTTGGCTATAAAGATGCCTTGTATTTAGGTAAAGATACCAATGAGGTGCTGTTTACTAGTCATGACAGTGGCAATCCGGCAAAATTTTATCTTAATTCTGCACCAGCTCACCACAAATATCCAAATAAGTTAGTGACACGTAATGATGCCAATGTATTGCATTTAGGTGCGCTTGAAACCTCCAATGAGCGCGATATTAATCAGATGCTGATCAATACCGTAGTACAAACATGCCAACTACAAATGGGGCTAACGGAATTAAAACCAGGCAGCGTCTGGAATACCATGCCAGCTCATCAGCATGATCGTCGCAACGAAGTGTATTTTTATTTTGAAGTGCCAGAGCAGCAAGCGGTGTGTCACTTTATGGGCGAGCCGACTGAAACTCGCCATATTTGGGTACATAACGAGCAAGCAGTGGTATCGCCACCATGGTCAATTCACTCAGGTGCTGGCACACAAAACTACAGTTTTATTTGGGGCATGGCTGGTGAAAACCTCGATTATGATGATATGGATAAATATCAACCAAGCGAGCTGAGATAATCAGCTCTTTAATGATCATATAGCGATAAGAAGAAATAATAATGAATAGAAATCTTCTCATAAAGATAATGCTAGTTTTGTCGTTATTTTTGCTAACTAGTTGCACTGATGACAAAAAAACAGTGCGATTAACTTTGGCACATACATTAGACACCCGCCATGTGGTGCATCAAGCAATGGAATATATGGCTGAACGTTTGGCATTTTATTCAAATGGCACAATGGAAATTGTTATCTATCCAGGTGGTCAGTTGGGGTCTGAACGTGAACTCATTGAGTTGTTACAAATTGGAAGTTTATCAATCACTAAAGTATCGGCAAGCCCGCTGGAAGGCTTTGTACCTGAGATGAAAGTGTTTGGCATTCCGTATTTGTTTCGCGATAGTGAACATTTTTGGCGTGTACTTAAAAGTGACTTAGGCACCGATCTACTTAATAAAGTAAGCACTGCAAGGCTTAAAGGTTTGGGCTATTACGATGCAGGCAGCCGCAGCTTTTACACCACCAATGGCGCGATTAATACCCCAGATGATTTAATAGGTAAAAAAATTCGCGTGTTAAATAGCCCTACAGCAGTAGCAACAGTGCAGGCTTTAGGCGGCGCTGCAGCACCGATTGCATGGGGCGAATTATATGCCGCACTGCAACAAGGTGTAGTTGATGGCGCAGAGAACAATCCGCCAAGCTATTACTTATCTCGTCATTACGAAATCGCTAAATATTATTCGCTGGACGAACATACCTTTGTTCCAGATGTAATTTTAGCAAGCTTAGAAGTTTGGAACTCACTTAACAACGAACAACAACAGTGGTTAACCCAAGCGATGGCCGACTCTGTTGAGTACCAACGTTCATTGTGGCAAAACGCATCTGATGAGGCGCTTAAAGCAGTTATCGCAGAAGGCGTACAAGTGACCTACCCTGACAAACAAGCGTTTCAAGATAAAGTGGCTGATTTTCATGCTTCGTTCGCTGATACAGCGGTTGCAGCTCACATTAAAAAAATAAAAAGCATGTAGGAGCAAACAATGCGACAACTCAACACACACTTAAATCGCATCATAGAGCGATTACTGATTTTGGCCATGATAGCAATTGTAACCGTTGTTTGTTGGCAAGTATTTTCACGATTTATTTTACGTGCACCGAGCTCATACACCGAAGAGTTAGCGCGTTTTATCCTGATTTGGATTGGTGTCTTGGGCGCTTCGTATGCGTATCGTACTAAAGCACATTTAGGACTTGATCTGTTTTATCAAAAAATGATCCCGTCACTTAGGTATAAGTGTTCATTTGTAATCGAAATCTGCGTGCTGATCACAGCATTAAGTATTTTAGTGTATGGCGGCAGCCAATTGATGATGCTGAGCTTTGAATTAAAGCAAACGTCAGCGGCGCTTGAGATCAACATGGGTTATGTGTATATCGTTTTACCGCTGAGCGGGGTGTTGATTGTGATTAATTGCATTGAAAACCTGATCAATTATGCACAGCAAAAATTCACGGAGGAAGCGTAATGGACTTAACAGCAATTGTTTTAATCGTTTGTTTTTTTGTATTGTTATTTATTAATGTACCTATTTCTTTGTGTATTGCGCTATCAACATTAGCAGCGCTATTAATGCACATTGATTTTACGCCTGCCACCACGACCATAGCCCAACAAATGGCCGGTGGCATTGATAGTTTCGCATTATTGGCAATCCCATTTTTTATCTTGTCTGGATTGATAATGGGTCAAGGCGGCATTGCTAAACGGCTGATTGAATGTGCTATGGCGATGATAGGCTTTTTACCCGGCGGCCTGGCACTCGTAAATGTAATGTCGTGCATGTTATTTGGTGCAATATCAGGCTCTGCCGTTGCAGCCACATCGGCGATTGGTAGTTTTATGGTGCCAGAAATGAAAAAACATGGTTACAGTGCCAGTTTTGCTGCGGCGGTTACCGCAAGTGCAGCCACTACGGGCATGTTAATACCACCGAGTAATATTTTAATTATCTATGCCATCGCCAGTGGTGGGGTGTCGATTGCGGCATTATTTATTGCCGGCTACTTACCGGGTATTTTAGTAGGGCTGGCATTGATGATTGTTTGCGCTATTTACTCGATTAAAAACAACTACCCAGTAACAGCAAGACTGCCATTTAACATTGTGATGAAAAAAATACTCGCAGCTTTGCCAAGCTTGTTGCTTATTTTTATTGTTATTGGCGGCATTATTGGCGGTGTATTTACCGCAACTGAAGCCGGCGCTATTGCCGTTATTTATGCTTTAATACTGTCGGTATTTATCTACAAAGAAATCAATATAGCTGAAATGCCTGCTATATTACTAAAAGCTTGTGAAACAACGGCTATTGTAATGCTGATCATTGCCGCGTCTTCGGGCATGTCGTGGTTATTGTCATACACACATATTCCACAGCTGGTCAGTGAGTTCTTTTTAACACTCAGTGATAATCCGATTTTAATCTTGTTGTTAATCAATCTGATTTTAATTTTGGTTGGCGCGTTTATTGATATGACGCCTGCGGTATTGATTTTTACACCGATCTTTTTACCGGTAGCTGAGCAATTTGGTATGTCGCCGATTCAATTTGGGATTATGATTGTATTAAACTTATCAATTGGCTTGGTGTCTCCGCCAGTTGGGAGTGTGCTGTTTGTCAGTTGTGCGGTGGCGAAAACATCGTTACATAAAATAATTAAGCCAATGATGCCGCTGTATGCTGTGATGTTTCTGGTATTGATGTTGGTTACATATGTACCGGCGATCAGTGAAACGTTACCGCGTTTATTTGGTTTAATCGAGTAACTAACCTGAACTTGGGATAATTTATTTGCCAGCGTTTAGGGCAACTTAATCAAACAAATCTGTGATGGAGCTCAACAGCTCCATTTTTCTTTTAAATCAAAGTAGTCAATGTATAACAAGAGCTGACTAACTACTTCTATGGATCTACGGTTAGTGTTAAACTTTGCAATCATCCTAAATAGGAACTTTTATGTCAGTAACGATTAATGATGTAGCTAAGCTGTGTGGTGTTTCAAAGCGCACAGTTTCACGTGTGATCAACCGCTCTCCCGCTGTGGGTGAAGCGACGCGAGAGCGAGTGCTTAAAATTATCAGCGAAGTTGGTTTTTCTCCTGACAAACAAGCACGGGGGCTGGCATCAAGTCGTTCTTACTTATTAGGTTTAATTTATGATAACCCCGATGCATTGTATATTGATCAGGTGCAACGAGGTGCATTAAGCGTCTGCTCTGAACTTGGCTATGAATTGGTTGTTCATCCTAGTTACTCTAAAAGTGCTGAATTTATCGACGATTGCCTGTCATTTATCTCTCGCTCTAAGCTTGATGGCGTGATTATTTTACCGCCAGTATCTGAAAACAAAGAGTTGGCTGCAGCAATTCGTGAAGCAGGTTGTCCTTATGTGCGCTTAGCATCGGTAGATTTAGATGATGCTGATAATATTGTGGTCTCAGACGAACGCGCAGCAATGAAAGAAATGGCCAGCTACTTGGTTGAACTTGGTCATAAAGACATTGGTTTTATTTCTGGACCGCAAGTTTATCGTTCTTCAATCGAACGCTTAGCTGGATTTTTAGCTGAACTGCAACAATGTAATGTGCAACTGCCAGGAAATCGTATTATTGAAGGCAAAAATAGTTACGAAAGTGGTATTGAGTGCGCTATGACATTGTTAAGCACTGAACCAAGACCAACGGCCATTGTTGCTAACAACGACGAAATGGCGGCTGGGGTATTACGGGTTGCCAGTAATTTAAATATCAAAGTACCAGAACAGCTATCAGTAGCAGGTTTTGATGATAATATTTTGGCTTCACGGATCATTCCATCGCTAACGACTATTCGAAGACCGGTACAAAATATGGCATGTTTAGCGGTGCAAAAACTCATTAATAAAAGCCAATCGACACAAAGTGAAAAAATTAAATTAGATGACGTAGTCACTCCTTATTTAGTGAAGCGTGAATCTACTAACAGATGCGCTAAATAGTACCGATTACCCCCCCCCATAATAACCTTTTTGTTACAGACATATAAAGCGCCTAACTGACAGTAGGGCGCTTACTTCTATCCGTAATCCAATATACTTTTTTGATTTAATTCATAAGCTAATTAAATTTGAGGAGCACCTTTGATAAAATAGCATCAAATATCGGTGTTAAACCAAACGGCCGATATGCTGCCTAAAGGATAAAATTCATAGCGCTCGTTTTTAATATCTGGAAGATTTTGAGCGCTGCAAGTTCCTCCAAGTTTGATACTAATCGTATTAAGTTACTGACCATTTATAGCGACAGATAAATACAGTGATAACAAGGCAGGAATTTTGATAGGGTGTTCTCGGCAATTACTCCTGCATTGCTCCACCTCCTGCATCCATACTTGAAAAATTACTAACTCAATTTAAAACGTTTACTTTATGCCCTCGCTCTTTACCCGCAGCGCCTATTAATCTCTTTGTGAATTATTCACTTAAAGATTTTATTGCACAAAGAGAAAGGAATGATATAGATAAAAAAAATACCCTTGCTGTGCGGGCAAGGGTATTGGTAACTATCAAATTGTGTGAAAGCAGCGCTTGGCTGCTCTCATTACAACTATTGGATGGTTATTTCATCCAATGTGATAGTTGCTTCACTTTCCGTTCTGAGAGTGATGAATGAGGTTGCTGTGGCTACCAACCCATCGACGGTGTACGTTTGACCAGGGACGAGCTCTTCAAGTTTTACTGAATAAAACTTTGAAGAGCCGCCATGGATCGAATTAGCGCTACCTGAGGTATTGTTATCTACATATATTTGGAAGCTTTTTGCGGTGTTACCTGCTACAGCCGCGACTTTAAAGCTCACTTGATAGTTGTTACTTAAATCAAGTAGACCCGTTGTGCTTGCATCCGCTGAGGTGGTATTCACCGCAGGGGTGGTATTGGCAATGCTAATACGTGCACCTGTCATGGTTAGTTGCCCAGCGGATACATCGATTGTGCCAGTGACACGATGAAACAGCGGGGTCCCCGTACCCGCTAAACCTGATAGGTCGCGGTAGCTATTACTAAAAAATTCGTCAGCATTTGCTGCGGCAAAATTTTCAGTAAATGGTAAACCAAGCGGCTGTTGCACAGGTGGCTCACTTGGCGCTGCAATGTCTGGGATGTCTAAATCGCTTTGATCTATTTTACCAATACCGGCATGGGCAATAACATGCGCTTTAACGTCCATTACTGGAGTTAACTTATACTCGTAAGGTGCTTGGTATGAGCTGGTGGGTGTCATACCTGTAGCAGTAACCTCTGCTGCCACATCGCCGTCAGCCACATCACCCCAAGTAACGCCTTCACCTAGGTAGTTACCAGAGGTATTCCAATAACCAATTACTTTTGAGTAAAAAGAGACCACAGGATTTTTAGTATGCTCAAAGTAGTTATTCTCAATATGTAGCTCTGCGCCCATTCGTGAGTTAATCGCGCTAGAGGTGATATTGTTATAATAGTTGTTGAATATATGGCCTAGACCAAATCTAAACAACGGAACACGCGATATGATGTTTTCAAAGCGGTTATGGTGAAAGGTAATATGACGATTCTTATTGCTGCTCGAGTCATCATCACTGTGACCATGGAGTGACGTTTTCCAGCTATCGTGAATATAGTTATATGAAATGGTAATGTTTTCAGCACCCGATTTAGAATCGATTAAACCATCATAATAATCTTGATCAACATTTAACGATGAATAGAGTTCGTTATGATCAATCCAGATATTCGCGGTAGGTTTATTTTCATCACCTTCAATCGAAATACCATCTTTACCGCCGGTAAGTACTTCATGGATTTTTAAGTTTTGGATAATGATGTTATTAGCACGACGAATAGCAATGCCGATACCACTTAGCTCACCACGATCTGCCACACCAATGATTGAGATATTATCCATATCTTTAATTTCGATAGAAGAATTATCGCCGCCACTGTTTGCATCAGTAATGACACCGTCGACATAAATAGTCACTGGAACACCTGATGATTTTGCTTGTGCTAAAGCCGATTTAAGCGCTGTGCCATTATCAACGGTCACGACTGTTCCACCTTCGCCACCGGTTAGGTTAAAATTATAACCAGCAAAACCCAGACTATTATTCACCGGTGTAATTGCAATTGGCTCATCTGGCAAGATTGGGATTGCTAGTGGTTCAGGTGTCCAACCTTGGCCATCATTAAAGCTTGCAAAAATAGCATTACGCTCAAGTAAGTTAACCACGTCGCTGTCTTGCATAATGTAACCGCCAACACGGGCACTTAAATCAAGGGCATTACCTGCTAAATCCATGCTGCCATACTCGCGCCAGCCACTGGTAGCCGTTGCAATTTCTGGATTTGGTGCAGGTTGACTGTTAACACCTTGCACAGCCCAACCTGAGGTTGCAATGTGGGTATCAAACTTATTATTGATAAGCGTTATGTTATCGAAATATGTGTCACTGCCACCACTGCGTGCAATATAGGTTGAATTATCTAATACATCATTGCCAATTGGTCCTGGGCCATGAGTAAAACTACTGTTTAAAAAGATAAAGCCAGGATCTGTTTGCACAGGTACGCGTGCTTGTAATACATAGCCTCCAGAGGTGTCTTTCGTTGGGTCATTGTCTTTAGAGTCACCAATGGTGCGAATTTCACTGCTTTCAAATAATGCGGTAACTGGGTAGCCCCAAATAAAGTCAACATTACCAGCAACTAAGCTGTTGTAGAACCAGCTATAACCTTTCAGTAATAGGGTATCTTGTTCGCTAATAAAGCTGGCATTATTAGCCACTAAACGACCATTACTATTAAAGTAAATTGTTTCAGCTTGGTTTGAATCAACCTTGTTACGCAAATGCGTGTTTTTCAATGTTAGGTTGTTGATCACTAACATATCCGCACCTTCAACTAAGAATACACCACGACCGCCACCCGGTGTGCCAGAACCTACAGGCGCACTGCCACCTGAGCCACCATTGAGTGTTTCGAAGTTTTCGTACTGAATAATAGTATTGTCTTGGCTTTGCCCTTGTATAGTTACGTTATTTTTATTACGTAAGAATAGCAGTTCATTATATACACCATCTTTGACTGAAATGGTGGTTTGCTCATCTTTAGCAAGATTTGCCATTGCAAAGTTAAGTGCACCTTGCACGGTTCTAAAGTCAGCTACACCGTCATCATCAACCAATAGTTGATTGCTTGCCGGCGTTGTCACTTTAGTGGTGAACGTCCATTGGCTATTATCACCGAGGCCAATAAAATCAGTACCGTTGAGTTGTGCGCCTAATACCACATCATCACCAATGACAACACGATAAGTATGGCCATATTCAAGCACATTATTATGCGGTTTAATGGTTAAGGTATTGCCTTCAATTGTGAGCGGGTAGTAGTACACAGAGCGGACTTTATCCTGGCCGGTGTAGCCTATCACATCGACATTTTTACCCACTTTGAGGGTATCAACTAGGGTGTTGTCGTTTTGCTTATAAATACGAACTTCACCTAAACTACCAAACGTAGGGGCGTTATCAAAAGTAATCGATAACTGGGTATCAACAAATTGGCTATCGCTAGCAATCGCTGGCATCACTTTATCTGTTAAATCACCATAGTCAGCGGTTGGCATAACAAAGCCTTCTGCAACAGAGACTTTAATAGTACGGGTAATACTTGGGTCTGAATCCGATACAAATGTGACCGTTGCATCGCCTGCAGCAATCGGTGTAAGGGTGATCGCATTTCCATCGATTGCAACGCTCACCACTGCTTCATTGCTTGAAGTGACCGTGTAGGTGTCGGCTGTGATACCGTCGTTTTTAATCGCTGTAACGTTGATCAACAATGGATCCATACTGGTACTTGTGTCCCAATTAGGCTCTTTGTAATCAAGGGTTAACTGAATTGGCTTGATGCTAGGGTCGCCCACTTTTACATCATCAATTTCAAACGAACGATTATTCGTAAACACACCAATTAAGCCACGCGCTGTATAGCTGGTATCAGTCGCAGAGCCCATTTTCTCACCATCTAAGTATACGGTAAGTTGATCATCAATCATCTCAAAGCGAGTGGTGTACCAAACGCCATCTTCTGTAGCGCCTTTTTCACCGAGTAAGATTGGTGATTTTGTTTGCACTGGACGCGAAATTGATCCTTCGCTACTAACGGCAACTTCCACTTGCGTACTGCTTGATGAGTTTTGCACATTTAAGCCACCGGCGTACCAATTACCGGCATTTAAATAGCGTGCCATCAGAAAGATCTGCTTATTGGCCGTGGTAGAGTTCTGGCGCGGGCGAATTTTCGCTTCAACAAAGTAGTTACCTGTCGAAGGCACGTTTGCCATAGCTTCTTCAGTGGCTAAAATTAGCTCGCCCCCAGCACCGCCTGCGGTGTATCGCATCATGTTATTACCCATGATATCAAGTACATCAAACTCACCCATTGGGGCTTCAGTGTTATCTGGCTTGGCTAAAATTTGCCAATTATTTAAATCACCATTGGCAAAGTCATCACAAAAATACAGTTCAGGTGCATCCGTGCAGCTAAATACAGATGGATCTTTAACATACTCAACTCTGAGGTTATTGATAACCACAGTGCCGCCTGTTTCGGTACGTAACTGTAAAAATGAGTTTTTAGTCGCAAGCTTTCCGGGTACTGTTAAAGTTTGACCAGCAGTAAGCGAGTTGATCAATTCATTATAAAAACGTGAGTCATTACCATGGATTGATTTAGAACTGCTTGATGAGTTGTTATCCACATAAATTTGGAATTTATTATCACCTTCAGGGTCACTTATACTGACAATATCCATCACCACTTGATAAGGACGAGACAAATCCAGCGCTCCACTGGTGGTGGTATCCGTTGCTGCTGTTTCAATACCTGGGGTGGTGTTACCTAATGTGAAACGACCTCCATTGAGTTCTAATCCAGTATCAATCACAGTGACTGAGCCGCCTGTTTTGCTAAACATGGGGATTTCATCGCCGTTTGCATCAATAATTTTTTGATGATCAACAGAGAAAATATCCGCAGTAAGTGCGGTAAAGTCAGTGGTAATTGGTAATTCTACTGTTGGGATCTCACCTTCCACAGGAGGATCAATCGGTGGTTCAACCGGTGGTTCAACATCTGGTACGTCGGTTGCCACTGTTTCAATGGTTAAGTTATCAATGACAATCATTGCCGCTGAATCAGTGCGTATTTGGAAATATGAATTTTTAATCTCAGGATTTAAAATACCGCGGGCATCGACATGAGTCAGATCAGGGCCAGTATTTACATCTTCGCCTGGAATGTAGGTATATGAAAACCGTTGACCTACAGGGGTGTTGGTTTCGTTTATGTCTTTACCATAAAACTTTGAAGCACCGCCATGCACTGAATTACTTTGACTGGCAGTATTATTATCAATATAAAGCGATAATCCACCAGCACTATTATGAGAAACAACATCAAAGCTAATGGTAAATCCTTCGCTTAAATTATAAATCCCCACACCTGAGTTATCAGTCGCTGTTGATTCTTTGCCGGGCAGGGTATTACCGATGGTAATACGGTCGCCTTCAAGAATTAGTTGGCCTGCTACATCGTCAATTTTTGCACTACCGCCACTTTTAAAATATAACGGGCCGCTGCCTTGCTCATCCGATAAGCTTTTATAGCTCGATGAGAAAAATGTTTCAGTGTCAGTATCAAACTCTTCAATTAAGGCTAAACCAGCTTGCTGAGCTAAATCGTTGAGTTTGATTAACTCTTCTTGAGCTTGTTGTTCGGAGAACACTAAAATATTGTTTTTAGCATCATCATTACTATCACAAGTAAGCACCAGTGTTGCCAATGCACTTGGATCGCTGGTGGCACAAACACTATAGGTATTATTAACCGTATTATGCGAACGAGAAATTATATACTCTGTGGTAGCTGATTCGCCTTCACCTGAGGTCAGTGCAAGTACGCGATTACCAAATAAAAACGAATAATTGCCTGTTACTGTTTCGCTACCATCCACTACTTGGCTGAATGTGCCACTAAGGTTTGCTTCATCAACGGGTGTTAATATCAACTGTGCAATACTTGCCTCACTGCCTTGTACTAATGGGTTATACAATGTTCCGCTAAAATCGGCAGTATTAAATGCTAAAGGTTGGGTGCTGTTGTATTGCTTAAAAATAAAATCAACAAAGTGCACAATCGCTTGATCAGCTGGAATTAAGGTATTATTAGCTGAGCCTGCATCATCGAGCCACGCATTAACGTTTGCCTCAAACTCATCGCTACTAAAATAGTCCGTAATCGTTTGTCCTTCGGCTAAAGTCATAACGGCTGCTTGTGCTGCTTGCTCGCTGATGGTGATGCCATTGCTAGGATCACCATCAACATCTAGTGACTGTAATAAACGCAAACTATTAATAACAGCAGGATGAAACACGGTATCTGTCGAAAATAAAGCAAGTGGAGTTAATACATTGGCGGCAGAGACCGTAGGGAAGGTAAGTGCACCAATTGAGAAATCGATAGCTTCACCTCTAAAGTAATCGAATTGTCCATTTGCGTTTGTTACACCATTGCTTATTGATGGGCTGTTGTAGGTTAAACCAGCAACAGGGCTGTCAACAAATACCCCTTGCACTGGTGGTAACGGGGCTTCTTTGACATTGATAGAACTATTTTCACCGCAGCCTGCTAAGATCGCGGTGATCAGCAAACACGATGGTATTTTTATTGTATTATTCATGCATCCCTCCAAGGATGAAAGCGCGTCATTAACGCGTTAATTGTGTGTGAAATTAACGTTTTTCATTATTAGTAGCTGTTAATAAAATTTATAATTCATACCTAACTGGAACGTACGACCATAATCTTCACGTTGATAGAGGATTTCACCACCGGATAAATCATTACCTTTGAAATAACGTAAATCTGCTTCATCGGTTAAGTTAATCGCGTCAAAATACACGCTGAGGCTTTTCGTAAAATCATATTTCACTTTCATATCAAAGGTTAAGATATCGTCTTGGTATATATCAGCCCATGACTTACAGGTATGTGGGTCTGATACAGAAGCTGATACGGGACAAGAGCCAACCTCTTCAAGGATATCTGAGCGGTAATTACTAATTAGGCGTAACGAGAAAGTCTCATCTTCCCAACCAACAGCAATGTTACCGGTGATATCTGCTTGGCCTGGTAGCTGCATTTTGTCTTGACGAATAGTGGCGTCGAGTTCGGCTTCACTTTTTACAAAGGTCATATTACTTTGCCAAAATAAGCCATTTTCGAAGAACTGATTGTAACTAAGCTCAATCCCGTAGACTGTGGCTTTATCACCATTGAGGGTGATATCAACCTGATTTAGAGCAAGATCTTGAGGAATTGCAAAATCAGATACTTGGTTTACAGGTAAAGTAAGCGGGAGCTCATCTATGCTCATTTGAATACCGGTGACATCGACGATGAAGTTATCAATATTTTTGTAAAATACTGCAGCTTCCATAAATAACTCTTTTGATGGATACCAGCCAAACGAAGCGTCAAAGTTATCCGAAGTCATTGCCACCAAATTTGGGTTACCTACTTGTAACGCATTGTCTGGCCCTAAAATATAGCCTTGTAAATCAATTGCGCTTTGTCCATCTGGTGAGTTGTAGCATTCATTAGTCGTTGGATCACATAAACTAATATCACTATCAAAACGCGCATAACCACGCGCTTGCTTAAACGAAGGGCGGGTATAACTAGTCCACAGTGATGTACGAACCAACATTTCAGGATTTGGTTCGTAGCGTATATGCATACTTGGGAAAAATTCACTGTAGGTAATGGATGCCTCAGGTAAAGGTACCGAAATATCTAAGGTGTGATCACCGCCAAAATTCCAATCATCATTTGATAATGACATATAACCGGTTGATGAAAATTCGGTATGTGCATAGCGTACACCGGTAATAACACTGACCTGCTCTGATAGCTGCAGCTCAGTCATAATATAAGCTGCGTAGGTATCTTCGTATAAGGTATAGTCTTCTTTGGTGCTGTCAATTGACACCTCGCCACCGGTGGCACTGTCGCGCGTAATTTTAGTTGAGTCAACTATGTACTCAAGGTCTTCGTTGCTAACAAAAGGATAGGTAAATAAGCCACCCTCAGGAACCGCAAAGTTATAATCAGTAACATTTGAGTTGGCGACTGTAATACAGGTTTCATCCGTTCCACAATCGAGAGGGTTTATTGCATAGCTCCAGCGATCTTTATCACGGAAGTGTTCGCGTTCGTTATAAGTGCCACCAATTTTAATGAAATTAAGGTACTCAAAATCAAAGTCTTTTTGTAAGTTTAACTTGATACTAGTGACTTCATCAGTGCGGACACTGTCTTCCATAAATAAGTTGTCGTATTCCATATTTGATAAATCGCTGATATCACCATCGGCTTCACCGGCAAAAACATCATTATCTGGATCTAACGCAAAACCACCTAGGGCAGCAGCTTCTTCAGGAGTTAGCACTTGTGCAACAATATTGTTTTTAGTTGCTTGACCGTAAACGATATTCTCACGCTCACGAAACTGAACTCGGCGATCCCCCACTGATTTATCATCTGTTTTTGAATACGCATATTCATAATCTACGCGTAAAGTGTCGGTAATATAGTTTTCACCACCGATACTGTAATTGGTTGTAGTCGTTTCACCTTCCTGAATGAAAAATTGGTTATAAATATCGATATCAGACAGGGCAAACTCTTTTGTATCAGCATTTACATAAATAATTTCATCGGCTTGGTCGCCATTATAAAAGTTATAAAACTCTCTTTGTGCAACGTCATCATCAGTGTAATTAGAGTAGTTACCTCGTATGTAATAAAAACTGTCTGCGGTTGGCTTAAACTCAAAATTTAAAGTTGCGGTGGTACGTGTTCGATCAGCAATTTCACGGCGGTTTTCGAGTTGCGCGGGGATCAATATTTCTGGTGCAACACCTAATTGCTCTTCACTGAGGCCAATGCCACCTTGTAAAAAGTTTAATTCTCGAGTGCTATGATGGCGTACCTCATCTACTTGAGTTTTCCTATCTTCATAAGAAAGTGCAAAACCAACGCCTATTTTTTCGTCTAAGAATAGCTGTGTGCCATCAAGGCTAAACTTCGGCGAGTGTTCTTCTCTGATTTCACTGTATGAATCTTGCAGCTTCATTTTTAGGGTGTTTTTACCACGGTCATATGCTGAGATAGCTTTGACGTTTACTGCGCCACCTATCGAATTTAGATTCATATCAGGGGTAAGGGTTTTAAATACTTCAATGGCTCCTAATGAATCACTAGTGATACCATCAAGGCCAATTTTACGTTCATCACCCGCACCAGATAGTTCTGCACCATTCATGCTCACCGATACGAATTTAGGACCTAACCCCCGAACTGCAATATATTTACCTTCACCTTCACTGCGCTCTAAAGTGACACCAGGAATACGGCGTAATGACTCTGCGACATTTTGATCAACAAAGTTTCCCATGTCATCCGTGGCAATCACTGAGCTAAACGCTTTAGCATCGCGCTCCATGGCACGTGCTTTTAAATCTGCTTGATAAACGCCTGTTACAGCAATGATTTCAATATCATCTTCAGCTTCTACGGTTTTTTTAGCTGCTGTTTTCTCGGCGCTTGTTGTTGGTTTGTCATTCTCTACCTTTGGCTGTGCAGGATCAGTTGTTTGCGCATAAAGTGGCATAGCTACCATTAATGCTGCTGCGATCGTGCTTAATCTCATGCTCTTCATCTTTGTTCCTTTTTCAGGCTTATAATTGTGTGTGCAAGGTATGCGATTCCCGTTGATTCAAATCCCAACTTGCCACCGGTGGCAAAATGGAATAACATGAAGTTAACACTGTATTAATGAAACTGTCAATTTACATATTGACAATTTTTTATTTTAACCAGCATTAAAAACGAAATAGCCAAGGAACATTATGCAAGTTCTGAACAATAATAATTTAAACTATCTTAATATCGTAATACTAAGCATCATTACTGTGTTGACGGTTTTTGTTTCGACTAATTTATACGCTGCACAAGTCAATACAACATTGGCTTTTCCAACGGCAAAAGGATTTGGTAAATACGCAACAGGAGGAGTTAATGGCACGCTTTATAGAGTGACTACATTGGAAGATAATTTAGATAAGCCGCAACCAGGCAGCCTTCGCTATGCAATTGTGCAAAAACATCCTCGCACTGTCGTATTTGCGGTATCAGGTGTGATCAAATTGGCAGGGGAACTTAAAATCTCACATGGTAATATCACCATCGCGGGGCAAAGTTCGCCAGGTGGGATTGCCATTGTTGGTGCACCTGTGACGGTCTCATCCGCAGATAATGTGATTATCCGCTATATGCGCTTTCGCTTAGGTACATTTGGTTATGCTGATGATTCATTAACGGTACGTAATAGTGAGAATGTCATTATTGATCATTGTTCATTGAGTTGGTCAGTGGATGAAACTGCGAGTTTCTATAATAACCGTAACTTTACATTACAAAATTCCATTATTTCACATAGTTTAAGCCATTCAATTCACCCTAAAGGCGATCATGGCTATGGTGGCATTTGGGGCGGGGCAAATGCGAGCTTTATTAATAATATAATTGCCAATCATGCCAGTAGAACGCCTAGGCTCAATGGTCATAGACTTAAATCACCGTATGCACAAGATGAAGAGTTTGTTGAGCTTATCAATAATATTATTTTTAACTGGGGACATAATAATGTTTATGGTTCAGAAAATGGTCGTTTTAACTTGATCAACAATTATTATAAACCAGGTAAAGCAAGTAAGATCATGCAGTTTGCTGATATTTGGTATTCCCCAGAGATCAAAGAAAATCAGGCATATATTATGGGAAATGTACTTGAGAATAACCCACAACTGACTGAGCATAATTATTTAGGTGTAAATTATCGCAAAGCAGTCAAAGCAAAACGCACTATCAGTGATGAAAATAGCCAGTGGTTAAGTGATAAACCAATCATTACATCACCCATGCAAACAACCATGGTTTATGTTAGTGCAAAGCAAGCATTTAGTGATGCCATTAAAGGGCAACATATAGGAGCAAGTCGTAATGCACATGGCTATTTCCATGACAGTATTGATACGCTTGTTTATCAACAGCTTACTGATAGTGTCGCGATAAAGAAAAATGGTTTGATTGATCATGAGTTTGAGCTAATTGGTAATTGGGATGCATATAAACAGGAATTTACAGGGGTTCCTGCAATCGTTGATGCTAATGAAGATGGTGTTGCGGATGATTGGTTCAAACAGCATCAGCTGCAATTAAAAAATGCTACTACAGCGCAGGTTTTGCAGCAGTACTTAAATTCGCTTAGCGACTAACAAAGAAAGCCTTGATGACTTAAAATAACCATTAACTCATCAAGGCTTTAATTTTAACAACAATAATGATCAACGAGTTTTAGCAAATTGTGCTGTTAAAAAGTCATCAATAACACTTGTTGTAGGCGTTAACCACGGCTGGAATAACCAAAATGAATGCGGCGCATCATCAAACTGGTAAACTTCACTGGGTATATGCAACTGTTGCAACTTTTGTATTGCGCTGTCTCTACCTGCACGAAAGCGTGGCACTGAGCTATTAATGAAAAGTGTTGCAGGCGCTTTTTTATCAATATAGAAAATAGGCGATGCGTCGTGCCAACGCTGTTGGATAGTTTCATACCTACCCCCCAACCACTTGCTGGCTGAAGTGACGGATTTGGCTGAGTTGTTTTCAAAAGGTAGTGCTTCTGGAGACGTGAAATCACTTAAGCCATCTATATTGATCAGCGCTTGGACATTAAATCGCTTCGAGTTAGTGTCGCTGCTATCAACAATTCCGCCGCTGTAGGCTAATAGCGCGGCTAATTGGCCACCTGCAGAGCCGCCCGATAAAGCAATCTTAGTGCTGTCTATATTATACTGAGCAGCATTATTATTGAGCCAATGAAACGCACTAACTAAATCCTCAACTGCTGCAGGATAAGGCGCTTCGTCGCTGAGGCGGTAACTGGGTGTTGCAACAACATAACCACGTTCTACCAGCGCAATTGCAAGTGCTGTCATTAATGCGGGGGTGCCTGATTGCCAGCCACCACCGTGGATCAACATAATCAAAGGCGCCGTTTGTGTTTGCTGTGTTTGCTGATAAATATCTAAAGTCTGTGCACTGGTTTTAGCTTGTTTGTAAACCAGTGCTTTATGAGCGATTACAGAGTCAGGAAGTGTCGTTGCGGGCACCTGCATGTGTGGATAGTGTTTGATTAGTTTTTTATAAGTATTTTCAACGGTGTAATCAGCTGCTATGCATGGCTGAACACAGAGCAATAATACGGCAAAAAAGTTCAACGTTTGATGTTTTAGCATATTCATTTAATCCAAAGTGTCGTAACGGGCATAGTCAAAATCGGCATAGTTGCTAGCACCAGGAGTTTGCGACAGGCTAAATAAGCCTAACTTAGCACCTACCCAGCGGCCTTTTTTAGCTTGGAAGTGTTCACCAATAATTTTAAACTCAGCGCTCGCAGCGGTTCTATAACTAAAAATGGCTGTGGCGCCTGGTTGTAGAACGACTTTTAGTTCAAGATAGGGTTGTGTCAGTGGTTGTTGCTCTACGATACTTTCTGTACAGCCTTTTCTCGCATTAAAACAGTGCACATAGACTAGCTGTTGTTCGCCAGTAGAAGATGTTTTGATACCCATCCATGCATAGTCTTCACCAAATAGAATAACTCCTGAGGAACTAGCAGAGGTTGTTTCGTTGACCTGCAATGTGGTTGTAAAAGCAAACTGTTCTGCAGGGATCTTTTGCAGTAACAAAGAAGGCGTTGACCATAAATTAGTGTTGTTCTGGGTTGTAAATGGCTGCGAGTATAAGCGTAAAAAGCCGGGGTTGTCTGTCAATGAATACCAGCTGTTACTTGGATTTGCATTCCATTGCCATAATAAACTTAGCTTAGCGCTGTTGAATTCATCATTGTTCACTATGCTGGTGGGTTGTGGGCTAATTTTGCTTCGAGGCTTGGTGTGCTGTAAAACCGGCTGCCCAGTTCCATTAGCATTTTTATCTATACCAATGATTGGCCAATCATTGTCCCAGTGCATAGGTTGTAAATGGGTGATACGGCCATACGCTTGTTTGCTTTGAAAGTGAATAAACCAGTCTTCATCAAATTGGGTGTGAACCCACGCACCTTGATGAGGACCGTTTATCACTGAATTACCTTGCGCCATAACAACCTTGGCTTCATAGGGACCGGTAATTTCTTTTGCTCTAAATACCGATTGCCAACCTAAATCTACCCCACCAGCAGGCGCAAAAATATAGTAGTAACCGTTACGCTTATAAAATTTAGGACCTTCAATGGTGCGATATCCAGGGTGATTTTTACCATCGACAATGTGTGTAAATTTGTCACTAACCCAACTTGCGTCATCTTTCATTTCACGCAGCGTCAGTACATTATTAAAGCCAGCACGACTTTTTGCCCATGCATGTATTAAGTAGGTTTTACCATTGTCGTCCCATAATGGTGCAGGGTCGATCAATCCTTTACCCGCTAAAATAAGCTGTGGGGTTGACCAAGCTCCAGCAGGATCATCTGTTGTAGTTACATAAATACCAAAATCAGGATCAGGATAAAAAATCCAAAATTTATTATCATGAAAACGGATTGTTGGCGCCCATACGCCGTTGCCATGTTGTACTTTTGCAAAGTGGGCTTGTGGCAGCTGTATTGGCAGTGCATAATTAATTAACTGCCAGTTGACTAAATCGGTAGAGTGTAAAATAGGCAAGCCAGGTGCAGAGTTGAAGCTAGATGCTGTCATGTAATAATCACCATTAACGGCAACTACATCCGGGTCGGAATAATCGGCATGCAGGATTGGGTTTTTATATTCGCCATTACCTAGATCTGCTTGCCACGGACTTTGAGAGTGTGTTGGCGATAGTAATTGCGACTCTTTTGCATAACACGGGTTGCTACTTAAGCAGACAACCAACAGCGCTAAAAAGAAATTGTATTTGTTGTTTAGCATCGGTTATTTCTCCACTTCTAAACTGGCAAGAATAAAAGGCCCAACTGCTTTAGGATCATTCGCACGTACATTTTCACTGATGTAATAAGCAAAGCTGCCATCTCTATATGGTTTTCCGCCAAGCCCAGCCACTTCACATACTTGTTGTATTGATAAGGTGTTATCTGCCTCACGTTTAATAAAGTTGCTAACTACAGCATTAAAGGTGGTTTTTGCAATTGCTTGGTAGCTATCAGGCAAGTAACCTTGATTAGCACCTCTTGCAATTGCATAGCTGAGCATCGCGCTGCCAGAGGATTCTAAATAATTACCGCGTAATTCACCTTTATCTGTAACTTGATACCATACAGCGGAGTCAGAACGCAGCTTTAACATGTTATCTATCAATGTTTTAAAGCGCTGCGTCAGCCAGATTCTTTTTGGATAATCCTTCGGTAGTTGATCTAATACATCAACCATTGCCATGGCGTACCAACCGATAGAGCGCGACCAATGATTAGGTGATTGTCCGGTTTTTTTATCTGCCCATCGCTGTTGTTTAGATTCATCCCAGCCATGCACAGGTAGCGCGGTGTCACCGCGATAAGTATGTTGTTCAATAAATTCAAACTGTTTTATAACATCATCATACTGATCTACTGTTCCAAAGCGGCGGATATATTCGGCATAAAAGGGCGCTGCCATATATAAACCATCAAGCCACATTTGCGAGGTATAGCGTTTTTTATGCCAAAAGCCACCATCAATTGTGCGAGGTTGTAATTTGAACTGTGCATATAAAGTATCGAGGGCAAGACGATATTTACGATCTTTTGTTTCATCAAACATAAAAAACAGTAACTTGCCGGCATTGAGCATGTCGAGATTATATTTGCTCATTACGTAGGTTTTAATACTGCCATCTTCCATTACTAACGCGTCTACATATTCTTTAATGTAATTGAAATAGCGTTGTTCTGGTTGATGCTGATAGAGCTTGGCAAATGACAGTAACACTAAGCCATGGGTGTAATCCCAGCGCGGTTCAGTGCGCCAATCAATGGTGTAGGCCTGTGGATTACGGATCATCTCAGAGTTAGCCATTTGCACGGCATAGCTCAGTGAGTTGTTATTATTTTGCGCAGACACATTCATTATTGAGCAGAATAAGCAGCAGAGCAAAAATGAAAAAATATTTTTATTTACGCTGTTTTTATTGATTTTGATTATACGCATCATAAATCCTTATGAGCTTAGTGTGCTGATGTTGTTGAAGGGAAGTGAGTTTTGGCCGGTAAGCAAAATGCGATGGACTTTGCTTTCCGGCTGAATAATCTATGGCTGTTTAGTTGTTACCAGCTAGAAGCTTTGCTACTTCAAGGCTTGCTAGAATGAAGGGACCATTTCCTTTAGGATCATTTTTGCTGACCGGCTCGCTCATATAATAGTGATAACTACCATCACGACCAAAGCCAAGGCCTGCAACATAGCATTGGTTTGTCATACTTACCGTGCCATCGCTATGTACTAATGTAAATTGGTTAAGTAAACCTTGATACGCTGCAAGGGCAGTGTCTTGATAATCAGCATCGATATAGCCATTATTAAGTGCTTTGGCATAAAAGTAAGCAAACATGGCTGTTGCAGTTGATTCTTGGTAGTTACCTAAAGCCGTTGGTTTGTCTAAAACTTGCCACCATGTGCCGGTATCAGTATCTTGAACTTTGGCAATATCCGTGGCCAACTCTTTTACCATGGCGAGTAAGGTATCGCGTTGCTCTGTGTTTTTTGCTGGGATGTAATCGAGTACATCAACCACTGCCATAGCGAGCCACCCCATACCACGGCCCCAAAATTCTGCAGAAACACCCGTTTGTTTATCTGCCCATGCTTGCTGTTTAGATTCATCCCAACCGTGATAGTACAACCCTGTTTTTGGATCGCGTAGTGCTTCACGTGTGAGCTTAAATTCGTTTACAACCTCGGCGAAGGTTTCTTGTTGCTGATGGCCCGTTTCAAATAAGCTACCGTACTGGGCTAAAAACGGCATACCCATATAAACGCCATCTAGCCACACTTGATGTTGATATTTGTTTTTGTGCCAAAATGCGCCTTGTGATGTACGTGGCTGTAACTGTAATTGTGCACGTAAAGCTTTTGCGGCAGATAAATATTGTTTCTGCTGGGTATCTTGGTATAGCTGGATAAGATTACGCCCAGGCGGAATGTTATCAATGTTAAAATTGCTTTGTTTATAGGCGGTGATTTTGCCTTGTTGATCAATAAAGCTACCAGTAACTTGGGCAATCACATTCTTATAAGTTTGCTCATCAGTTGCCATCCCTAATTGGTAGTAAGCATATGGCTGTAAGCCGATAATGTCGTATTCAAACTTTGGGCTGCGCTTACGGTTCACATCCCAGCCATTGGCATGATAGCCTAGTGCTTTTCTTTTCAGCTCTGAATCGGCAAGGGCGCGGGCCCATTCAAGGGCTATTTTATCATTAAGCGGTTGCGTCGTTTTTTTTGCTGTAACTGTGGTATGCAAAGTAATGCGTGGTTTAATTGTCAATCTTTCAGCTTGTTGATCAAGGTACTCAATAAAGCTTTCTTTATCGTTGATACCACTTTCAGGTTGCCAAACAGAGGCAAAATAGTAATCAGTATGCTGTGTACTTTGTCCTTTAGGTTTGAGTACTGCAAGGTAGTTATTTTTGTCTTGGCGCACGTCAATGACATCACCTTTTTTAAAGAAAACCGCCATACCTAAAGCTGATTTATCTAAGCTTTGATTGCCCCAACTGGCGATATAGCTATAGCCATAATTACTCATAGTATCTAGATCAGCTTGAATAAACTCAGTCTCAGGGTGCTTAACAACTCCGGCAACTATATTAGGCAAATTTTTATCAGTGCTCAGTTCTACATGCGCTAAGCGCGACCCAGCATGCATACTAATATTAGCGGTCAAATTTTGGTTTTGATAACTGTTTCTCCAGCCTTGATAATCAATTTGGATACTGGCGCGTAAATCGCCATTCTCAATAATCCGTGCTGTTCGTGAACTTACATCAGCGACATGTTCCAGCTCATCATTACTACCCATTAAACCAAATCCACCAGCCCCTAAAGACTTGCCCACTTTGAGAATGTCCATTCCCCAATCTTGCTTGTCATGATAAGAGTCATATCCATCTAGTCCAACTGTATGTAGAACTGGTTTAGTGGTTAACTTACCGAAAATGTCAAAGCCATTACGCCAATCGAGGTAAAAACGGTAACCTACTTTATCTGATTCAATGCCAGGACCTTCATAACGGATCCAATTTGAATGATCTGTGTAATAATCTGGTGGCGTTAACTCATCAACATTTGTAAATTCACCGCCTACATATTCTTTTTTACCTGTACCAACTTGATGTTTTGGTGGGCGCGAGTGTGGCTGCCATTGGCCGCCCTGTTTATGGGCAAGATCAGCTTGAACACGTTTTGTTTGTGTTGTTATTGGCGGCTTACTTTGCTGTGTAATAGTGACTTCAATTGGTTTATCAGATAAGTCGACAATAAAATAAACACCATCAAGTTCACCGTCTGAGTTAATATCTACTGCTTGGCTTGGTAACACTTGCTGCGCTGTCTTTATTGTTAAAGCAGCTGCTTGGTTAAGGCCTAAATCATAATAGCTAATATAAATAGGTTCATCAGGGCGTTCAAATGAAGATGGATTAACAATGTCCACTTTAGCAACTAATGCGCTTCCAAAGGAGTTAGTTTCGCTTGCTTGTAGTGGCGTTTTAATGGCTGCTTGTTCTTGGCATGCAATCAATAATAGGCTAGAGCTCAGAACTGTTCCCATCATAAAGCGCTTTGATAACAGTGATGTTTTTAAAGTCATTGTGTGTCCTCAATGGTTGAGCCACTAAAATTAGGTGGCTCTATTATTGTTATTTATCGAGATTGTATGCTTTTTTAACTAGCCCATAGGTTAGTTGATAAGCAAGTGTCTGTGCGCTACTTTCGCTAATTTGATGATTAGCTACCAATTCAGCCAAGTAGCGACAGTCAACACGGCGTGCAACATCATGACGAGCTGGAATTGATAAAAATGCGCGGGTGTCATCATTAAAGCCAACCGTGTTATAAAAACCAGCTGTTTCAGTTGTTTGCTGTCTAAAACGAAGCATACCGGCGGGGCTGTCATGGAACCACCAAGCAGGACCTAACTTGAGGCTAGGGTAGTGACCCGCTAGTGGCGCAAGTTCTCGACTATAGGTCGTTTCATCTAATGTGAATAGGATGATTTTAAGATCCGGGTGATTTCCGTGTTTACTCAATAGTGGTTTGAGTGCATTAACGTATTCAGTTTGGCTTGGAATATCACAGCCTTTATCACGGCCAAATTGATCAAATACCGCTTGGTTATGATTACGATGCGCGCCAGGGTGAATTTGCATCACTAAACCATCTTTAATGCTCATACCGGCAAGCTCAGTGAGCATTTGGCCACGGAATAATTCTTGCTCTTGCTCTGTTGAATGGCCTGTTCGACATTTTTCAAATAATGCTTCACATTCTGCGGTAGGTAAGTCAGCAGTTAATGCAGTAGGGTGGCCATGATCGGTTGCTGTTGCACGTCCTTCAATACGAAAGTAATCACGACGTATTTGAATTGCCGCTAAATAACCTTGCCAAGTCGTTGTATCTTGGTCGGTTATCTCACCAAGTTTAATTACGTTGTCGATAAAATCTTCACGGCTAGCATCAACCACATCATCAGGTCTAAAGGTGGTGATCACACGTTTTGCTATTGCAGAGCCTGCAATTGCGCGGTGGTGCGGGAGCTGATCAAGTGCACCTTCTGTTGTGGCAATTAGTTCAATATTAAAGCGGTCCATCAGTGCATGAGGCTTGAACTCGGGTGTTGCTAACGCAGCTGTAATTTTTTGATAATAGTGCTGACCATTTTCAGAGCAAAGTTTTTCTGTAAAACCAAACACATCACTAAATACCGCATCTAACCAATAGCCACTTGGCGTTCCGGCATACAGGTGATAGTTATCAGCAAAGATTTGCCATACTTTTTCAGGATCAGCTGCTTTTGAACGAGCCATATCGCCTTGCAGCCCATGCTCAGGTACTCCTAAATCAGTCATTGGGATCCCTTGACTATAGAGCATTCTAAATACGTAGTGATCGGGTTTTATAAATAGCTCAGTAGCATTGCCAAAGTTTTCATTTTCATTAAACCAACGAGGATCTGTGTGACCGTGCGGACTAATAATCGGTAAGTCTTTAATTGATTCATATAACTTTCTAGCGATAGCAACGACGCTAGGATCGCTTGAAAATAAACGATCTGGGTGCAATTCTAAAGGTTCGATATTGCTCGGCATTGAAGATTCCTTAACTGTTCTGCTTGTTTATTGCCACCGGTGGCATGCAAAGATAAATTACACTGACAACGTATGGCAGTCAATATGTTAATTAGTTGTTGTTTAGTACCTGAAGGCAGGCTTGCGTGATTTTTTCATAGTCTTTACTTTGTACCCATTGTGATTGTGCAACCCAAGTTCCACCCACAGCCATCACATTATTAAGTGCTAAATAGTCTTTAAAGTTTTGTTCATTAATGCCACCTGTTGGGCAAAAGCGAATATCAGCAAATACGCTGCTGACTGCTTTTAAAAACTGCTCGCCACCACACAAAGAGGCAGGAAATAATTTTTGCTCAGTAAAGCCATATTCTTTAGCAAGTAAAATATCGGCGGTGTTTGAAACACCCGGCACAACGGGCACAGAAGATTGACTAAGGGCATCGAGTAATCGTGGTGATACCGCAGGAGTAACAATAAAATCACTGCCGGCGGCAAGACTTTTTGCAAGTAATGCTTGATCAGTAATCGTGCCGGCACCAACGCATAAATCGGGTAGTGCTTTTTTAATCGCGATTAATGCGTCAAGGGAAGCTGGCGTTCGCAGCACAACTTCAACTAAATGAATGCCAGCCTTGTACATGGCAGTGGCAATAGCCACACCTTCTTCACTACTGTTTGCTTGGATGATAGGCAATATAGGTTGGTTGCCTAATAATGTTGAAAACACGGTCATACAATTTTCCTATTAATACTTATTATTTTTGTAATTGAGCCATAGTTAACGGCTGTTTGTTTAAAGTGACATTGGTTAAGCTCATGTTATTCACATTAGCAACAATAGAATCATCACCCACTTGGTCAAAATGACAGTCGATAAAATGGATATCGTTCATTGGTGCGCGTGCAAAGCCATTGAGGTAAAAAGCCTTACTCAACACATTTTTACAATGTAGGTTTTCAATTTTAATATCACGAACTGTTGGGTCGAACTGTCCCGCATCGCCTTCTTCATAAAAAAAGTTGATCACAACAGCATTTTTAACCGTGCCAACTTCGATGTTACGTATGCGAATATGCTCGATCAAACCGCCACGTACTGAGTTAGTTTTGATACGAATAGCGCGCTCTAGGTGGGGGCTGTCCATGGTGCAGTTTTGCACAAAGACATTATTTACACCGCCAGATATCTCACTGCCGATCACAACACCACCATGGCCTTCTTTCATATGGCAGTTTTCAATAACAATGTTTTGCGATGCTACCCCAACACGGCGACCATCAGCATTTCGGCCCGATTTGATCGCGATACAATCATCACCGGTATCAAAGACACAGTTTTTAATGTGCACGTGGTCGCAACTTTCTGGATCACAGCCGTCTGAATTAGGACCATGGCTTGAAAAATTCACGTTATCAACCGTAACACTTTGGCATAAAACCGGGTTCACTAACCAAAAAGGTGAGTTTTTAATTGTTACGCCTTCGATTAAAATATTTTTACATTTATACGGTTGAATAAAAGGAGGGCGTAAATAGGCACCAGTACTGTATATACGTTGGCTGACAGGCACACCGGCTTCGGCATCAACCATCAACTGATCACGTGCTTCACGCTGGTGCAATACTTTACCTTGGCTATCTTTAATTAAATCCCAATGGCCTTCCTTGTGTGGTCCCTTCCAAGGCCACCAGGTTTGGTTATCGCCATTTCCTTGCAGTGTTCCTTTACCTGTGATGGCAATGTTTTCTTGTTCATAAGCATAAATCAGTGGTGAGTAGCCCATCATTTCTAAGCCTTCCCAGCGAGTAAATACCTCTGGTAAGTAATGATTAGGATCAGTGCTGAAACTTAATATTGCCTTATCAGCCAAGTGTAAATTTACGTTAGAAAGTAAATGAATGGCACCGGTCAAGTAGGTGCCATTTGGAATGTAGACCTGACCACCTCCTTGTGCGTGGCAGGCTTCAATGGCGTTTTTAATGGCCAGTGTGCAATCATGTTGGCCATTTTCTTTTGCACCAAAGTCTTTAATATTAAATTGCTTAGCAGGGAAGGTTGGGACGACAATCTTAGCTTTTATATGTTCAGCCATTTGCCAATCATCTGCGCTAATTGGTGCGTCAAAAACATTGAGCAAAGGGGCTGACTTACAGCCAACTAAGGTTGCAGTTACCAAAGTGCTAGAAGCTAATGCTTTAAGAAAATAGCGTCGTTGATTATTCATTTTTGTATCCTGCTGCTGTAATTGGAATTATTATAATAGGTTAACATTAGCAGTTATTGCCACCGGTGGCAATGGTGTTTTATTATGAACTTTAAAATAGTGTTAAGTTTATTATTTTATAAAAATTTACTTAGCAGAACATAGCAAAACGCGGTGTTACTTTGTGCAGGAAAAAATAAATGACGCTTGTGAAAAGCAAGTAAGCGAATTAAATAAGAGGGTATAGGGTTGATTACTGCAAGCTCATTAACCTCATCGTGAAGTTAATGAGCTTATTATTGAATTAATTTCTATAAAATGCCGTCATAGTGGTCAGTTTTTATTAACTTAATCACCAGAAAGTCCGGATACTTTCACATCGTATACTGCTAGGTATTTACCTGTTGTATCTGCACCAGCCGCATTGTATGGGTAAATCCGTATATACAGTTTGTTTTCAGCAAGTATTTGTATAGTGACATTATATTCAGTGAGTAACATGGTGTCTTTTGAGAACATAATAGGATCCTCATTTAATGATACAGGGTTACTAAAGTCGCTATTAAATGAGTATTGTATATCTGCTTGTACCGTAGAACCCCCGCTGGTAGTCATCCATGCCGAAATAGTATCGATAGAAAATGTTTGGGTCGCGGCAGTTAGTGAAAACTCTAGATATTTACCAGCATTTTTAGAGACTAAATCAGGACCATAAACCCTAAATCTTGCAACTCCTGTGTCTTGTTCGTTAACAGCAAATGTTTTAACTGAGCCTGTATCTAAATTCACAACACTTGCGTCTTGTGCTGTAATTGGACCATCCGTTATTGCTGCTAATGCCCCTCCTTCAGTAAACCAACGGCTATAAGTGGGGAGACCATTACCAACATCAACACCGTTACCTGAAACATTTACCGTGCCTAAATCAATACCACCAGCAAAAAAACTAATACTATCATTGAAAGATTTTTCAGAGTAAGGAGTGAACTGAACATACATTTTTTCAGTGAATGCACCATTTTCTGATCCAAGTTAAGAAAACTAGATAATAAAATTCGCGAAAAATATGGGATAAGCGGGGATGACTTGGGATTTAGCGGGATAACATTTTAAATAGTCTTTAAAATACTGAAAGTCTACTTACTCCTTTATATTATGGTTCCCATCTTCATATTTTTCTAGAGCATCAACAAAAATGTCTAGAACTTTTGGGATCGAAAGAATTTCTACATAAGGGATATAAAGGTTAGCCCTGCCACCATTTAATACACCGTGGTCATTTCTGTTTTTGAATTTTGTTCCAGTAATAAAAATTTCAATAAGAAACCCTTCAAAGATAAAGCATACTGTCATAGATAACTTTTTCCCTTCCGTCATAACACAGTATGGCGATATTATGATTTCCTTTATGCCCTCATAAGAGAAACCACCTTCAGAACTATCGATTAGTCTGGATATTTTTACAGGTATCTCATGAAAGCCAATTTTTTCATCGTTAAGCAAAACGCGTTTTAATAAATTCCAGTGCCTTTTAATAATTCTAACGTTGTCATATGGTTTCTGTGAAGATAGGGCTGATCGATAATAAATCGAAAGAAAATAAAGTAAAAGTTTGTATTGATCAACGTGTGATAAAATTAGGCAATTATCTGTTTTTGTACAATTTTTGTAGTCTCGCAAAACGTTCACAGAATACCTTTCATATTCAGTGTTTAAAAGATGCTCACAACTTTTACATAACTGTAGCTCTGCCCAACTATTACTGCTGTAACTGATTGGTCCCTCACCTGCATGGAAGGTTATTGCTTTACCAGATAGAGTTTTGAATAGCTTTTTAAATACAGCGTTGCCTATGGCATGTGATTTTTGAAGTTCCTTGTGCTTTTCACACAGTTTGCATGTTCCGTGAGTAGGCATTTATATCCTTATTTGTTGAAGTAAATAACAGAAGTAATAATAGTTACAACGACTGCAATACTGATGAATATGCGCAGTATTTCTCGTTCTTTGTTTTCAGTCTCTAGTTCAATTCTTCTTGTATCAGCTTCAATAGCTTCAGCTTTGGAAGTATACATATCAGCTTGTGCATGTAATCGAGCTACATGGTCATTAATGATCTCATCGTGAATTGCCATGAATTCTTTGGCATCATCTCTAGACATTGTTGCCTTGATTTTATCTACAGCAGCACAATGATCTTTTTCTAGCTTTTCTTGTTGCTCAGGTTCTGTTTTATTGAAGAGTTCAATGTAGTTGTATGCGAATTGTTTAACTAGCTCTGCATTCATGATGTTCCCCGTTAAATGCTGTTTATATAAATGTACCATCTGAATAAAAAAACGACAGGGAATTTTTAGTAAGTTTTTGCCATAAAAAAGCCCCTTTCGGGGCAATTGGTTGGTTAGAATAGCTCGGGTTGTATTTTCTTTTTTTCAGCGGCGGTAATAGCCCGAACAATTTGGTAGATGCGTTGTTCAGAATATCCATATTTCTTTGCAAGCTCTGTGTGGTTGTTACCTCGAAAGTCTTGGTAAATTTTGTTGTGCTTAAGTATGGCGTCAAGCCCAACACCTTTAGGGATATAAACGCTCATGCCACCGCATTGGTGGCGAAAGTCATCAACTATTAACGTAGCCAATTTAGTGGCCTGTTCTTCGTCAATTTTATTCTCTAAAAGCATACGCTCAATTGAATCTAGCAATATCAATAGAGTTTCAGCTGTTTGCGCTTTGCCACTCATAACTAGCTCCTGTACTTGGCTAGGTTCTCTTGCCACTTCTTAGTTGACTCTTGCAGTGTTTCAGGGCGTTCGACTTTCATTTCGATGGCCTGATTAGCAGAGACAACCGTTTTAGATGTTTGGCTGTTTAAGAACTTTTGTTGCTCGGTTTCTAGCACCTTTTGTAAGTAGGCGTGATCATCACCCATACGGCGATAACCGTTCCGCTCCCAGTGGTCACGAATGCTGGCAACGGTAATGGTTAGCGCTTGGGTAAATACTGCTAAATCGTGCTGTTTAGTTAGCTCTATTATGTCCTGGCTTAACTTTAATTGGCGCGCGTGTGATAGGTCTGATTTGTCCGGCGTGAACAATTGAACATAATCAGCTAGTGCCGCACTTGCTTGCCCTGGTAACGCAGTGTAAATGCACAGCAGTTCGTCAGACGCTTTGTTATGTGCAATTGCTGATATATCTAATAAACCTCGGCAATGAGGGCATTTAGCTAGTTTTTGCATTGCCAGCCTCCTTTGCTTGATCCACCGATATACCAAAGCGCTTAATAAACTCGTTGCAGTCTTCAAAGGCTTGTAAAATTGTAAGGTACCGCGCACGTTGCATATTAACGGGAATATTTAAACGGCTTGCTTGCAACTTGGTTTGAACGGCAAACATTTCTGTTGCATCGTCTAGTGATTCCATATCAAGGTCTTTGTAGTAGCGCAAAACAGCGGCAATTTTTACCGTCATCGCTTGTTTCATTAAGCGTAAATGGTAGCGCTTTAAACGCTCAATTAGCTCATTTGATATGGGGGCCATCCAGTCTAAACGTTCAATTTCTTTGCCATCGTTTAGGCTTTTTGATTGCTTTACACACCACTTTTCAAGGGCAATATAACTGCCATTTTCAAGTAGCTTATGCGCTTTCATCATGGTCCACACTTGGCCTAGCTTTTTAAGCCTGGGCTCTTTATCAAGTAAGGCTTGATCAATCTTACGCGCAACTGGCTTTTTCTTTTTAAAGCCGAGCTTTTCCATGCCTTTAATTACTTTATCGAGCTGCTTTTTATCCATCTTGGTGGTGCTGTCGATACCCGCCCAGGCTTTAAGGTTTGCACGGTAAACATCATCTTCCATATTGAGATCACGTTTAGCGATTTGGATAAGCTGAATTAACTTTTTCACGATGCAGCCCTCTTCACTAGTTCAACGTTATCTAATTTACGAGCATACATTTGCTTTCCATATTTGATTGAGCAACTACCATTTTCAGTATCAACTCGTAATACTTTGCCTTGCCTTTTTGAAATTTGGTAACCTCGGCCAGTTCTACGCACTAACACAAATTCAACCTTATCGCCTTCATTAATATTTATACTATTCATTGGTTACTCCAAAGCCGCCCGTAGGCGGCATACCGTTAAGCGGATTGTTTTACTGGTTCGTGCACAGCTAAGGTTTCCTCTTTGATAAAGGCAACCTTTGATCCTGCGTTATTGATTTTTGCTTGATTAAAGCTATTCAGCGCTTTTTTGTATGATGGCGAAGTGATCATAGGGTAATCATTTACGCGTACTTTATAAGTTATTGTCTTCATGCTGATTCCTCCACATCACTTAAGTGATCAACAGGCACATGCACCGGTTTAATAAAAAATTGCTCTTTTTGATTAAAGGTAATGCCAGCAATATTTTTAACTTGTTCACGGTGTTTAATGAGGCCTGTTTTATTCACAGATGTTTTAACGCTAAGCAAATCAGTCAGTTTTAATTGCTCTTGTAGCTTTGCTAACGCGTCGATCACATCTTGCCCGTTCTTCACTGTGACAGATAGCGGTGGTGTGCGGGTGCCAATTTCGCCTACTGTATAAATGCGCGACTTTTTACCCGCAGGCACAATGTCTTGCTGGTTGGCGCTAAAGAATATTTGAGCCGATTTACTCAATACCTTAATTTCGTTATTGATTGCCGTGGCTTGTTCTTTTAACGATGTCTTGGCATCTTCAATCGCCTGATTGGTTTGTGCAGTCGCTATGTCTAGCATTGTTTGCAGTTGGCCAATGCGGAATATGGTTTTTTCTAACTCGTCTGAGCTGCTTACAGACAGCATATCGTCTGATTTTACGCGGCGGTTTGTTGGTTTAGCCATGGCGTTTATCCTTCATATTGTGGATTTGAGTTTCAAGTTTGTGGGTTGCGTCTTGCAGTTGCGCTAAAGTACTTAGTGCATCGTCTTTACGTCCCGCTAAAATTTCGCCATTAACCAGCTCAGTTAATTGTGCAATGGTATAAATTGATGGCGCGGTATTTTGGGTTAATCGGGTAGTGCTAATTTGGGCTGTTGCACTGTTCATGGTTTGTTCCTTACGCTGCTTTTTCTTGTAACCAAGCACGGGCAGCGGTGATCACATCGGCTGCGTTATCGCCAACAAATGGCAAGCCAATGTCAGCTATTACCGCTTGTGCTTTTGGGGTTAGGTTTTCGATAGTAATGCGCGTCGTTATCTCAAATTGCAGTAAGTACTTAGCGCGTTCTTTTTCTGTTTTTAACTGGCTCAAAAGTGCCTTGTCAAAATCAGTAATTGATAAAAAGGCCATGTTAGGCTCCTGGGTTATGTTGAAGTTTGGTTTGCTCTTGGCCATGCACAGGGCGATGCAAAGACTCTTTTTTACCTGCCTTAATACCGTCAAGAATTGCGCGGTTGGTGTTCGCTTTTTTGCCTCGCTTTAACGGTGAGCTGCTGCTCAGGTCGGGGAACTCTTGCGCCATGTAGCGTTCAATAATGCTGGTTTCTTTTTCGCTAAGGGCGAACTCTTCAACCGTGCGAGCAATACCAAACACCCAGCCCTCAGCAAAGCGATCGCCACGGGCTACTTTAGTTGCACGCTTGCACTGCTTAGGTTGCTGCTTTACATACTCTTGGCGAGTTTGTTTTAGCTTGCTCCAGAGCACTTCGTAGCAATATTTAGCAAGTTCTGGTTGTGGGTTAATACCAATAAAGGCGACTTCTGAATTACTAAACAAACTGGACGACATCACAAAGCGCACACCAAATACCCGTTTGATCAAATGCAATAAAGCTGCGTGATAACTCACTACTTTTTTGCAATCCGTTTCAACACGTTCATGCTGTACATAGCTAAAATCAATGTCGCTTTCGCTTACCTTATGTTTGCGCATTAGGTTTTGCGCTTGGCGCATCGCAGCAGCTGCTTCGTGTTCGTTGGTTGCCTGCTTGGCAAGCGCTAAACACTGACGAATTTTTTTAAGAATGCGGGCATCCATAACTAAACCCTCACGTATTCTTCGGCAAGTTCTGCCGTAATGCGGTCTTCGCCTAGGTCGGCTGCTTCGTTCATCAGGTTTTTCATCAGCGTGTTTACGTTGAGTGGGTAACTCATATCAACGGTTTCATCAGGGCGGCCAGTAGTGCGGCCAAACTTGCGAATACCACGCAGCGCTTGCTGCATTTTTTCAATCGCGGCGGGTTCAATCACTTTCTCAGGTACCAAGTTGGCGGCTTTGAGTTTGTGATCAATGTATTCTTTAAGCTCAGTACCAAGCGGCGGCACATTTAGCTTATTTACGCGGTATGCAAATTCGCGCACGTTCATTGAGCTTAAAACTTTGTCCAACTCGGTTTGGCCAATAATGCAAATACCAATTAACTTAGTGAACCCTTCGCTTAGCTCCCACAGCACCTTTAATTGCTTTATGGTTTCTTCGTCTAGGCGGTGGCCTTCGTCAATGAGTAAAATATGGCGGTTGCCAGCGTTACAGCTGCGGGTAAGTTCATCGCGTATAATCGAATCACGGTCTTCACTGCTGCGTGGTAGCTTTGTAATGTTTAATTCGCGGCAGATTGCCTCACTAATTGAGCTTGAACCAATCTTCTTTTTATCAATCCGTGCAGGGCGTATAACCCGAATGTTAGGGTGCTTAGCGCGTATTTCTTCCATGGTAAAGTTCATCATTACAGTTTTACCGCTGCCGCACTCACCGACCAATGCCATTAAGGTACCTACTTTTGCGCAGTTGATAATTGACTCAACCACATAGCGCTGCTGAGCGCCTAAATACACATGGTCAATGCTGTAAATTTCGTTATCCCATGGGTCGTTAAAAATTTTAAAATGTTGTCTTGCTCTTGGTGTAAGCATTTGTGCCTCCGGTAATTCAATGACTATGTGCCCGTTAATTGAGTCTTCGTGACCAATGATCAGGCGCTTGGTTTTATGTGCATGTTTCCACTGGCTGCCTGTGGTCACCGCGTTGTTATGTGGATCATCCAAAAATATTTGGTAAACGTTGCTCTCAACAATTAAGCCGTTTTCAATTGCGAACTTTTCTAAGCCTGCTTTAAGTGCTTCACGCGGTAGCGTGCGCTTTGGCCAGTCAGACTTAGTGACTATTTTGTTAAGCGTGGCCTCGCTGGTTTTAACGTTGGCATTTAGGTTTAACCACTGGGCTAACTGCTTATAAGTAATGCCACGGTTAGCCATCATGCGGCCTAGCTTTATCTTCCAGGTCTTTCGGCTTAACTTCTTTTTATGCTCGTTGGGTTCGCTCATGCCACCTTCCTGTATTGCGTTGGATAGGCGGCTAGCACGCGGTTAAAAAACTCATCGCGTTCTTGCTCGTCATTAAAAATGTACTGGCCTTTTTCGTCGGCTAGTTCCGTCCAGCGTTTTGAATCAACCAACTTCACATGCACCATATACACGGTGCGAGTACGGCCAGACACAACGTTAAACGGTGCATGTTCGGCTTTGCGTAGTTGGTGCTTTTTACTGTTTCCCATGGTGGTATCTCCTAACGGGTAAAATTAACCACGTTTAAGTGGTTTGGTTTGTCAAAGGTTGCTAGCTCGTCAAGTAAGCTAGGTAATTGGCTTGCATCGATACTGCGATCAGCAAGGTAGATTTTTTCTTCAGGGGTAATAGGTGTGCCGCGCTTTGCCACAATGGCTTTACGCAGTGCAACGCCGGCTAAAGTGTGTGTTGGTTGCTGTAATCCGGTATCAACTTGCTCACCACGAACACGCATAAAGTCAGGTGTTTGCAGCTCGTTTAAGTGGCTGTGTGCATCTAGCGCACCACCAAACGGCACTGCTTTTTTACCGCGCTTAGCTTTTACAATTTCTTCATCGCTCATGCCTGGATAAGCACCACGCTCGGCTTGCTTACGGGCAATATCTAACGAGGTATCTTTAGGGGCTTTCATTTGTTGGCCAATCACTGCGCCGTTTACATCAAAGCCTGCTTCGTCGGTTTCAATGGGGGCCACGGTATGTATTTGCTGCTCGCCTTGGTGCTTGCAGTACACCAGTACTTCGCCACGTTCTGATAACGCCATAGGCAGCACTAACACTTTTAAGCCTTTGTAAATGCCAACAAGGCCATCAAGCGCATACTTTTGGCTGCGTTTAACGCCCGGGTGAACAAACGTGATCGACAGGTCAGGCCTAACCATGCGGGTTTCTTCTTTATGGGTAAGTAACCAGCGGCAAATATCTTCGCTTGGTAGGTCGCGTACTTTGCCGTGCGCCATGCGTTTCATCCAAAACTCATAACGGCCTTTACCGTGGCGGCTATGTTTGGCTGAGTAATGCGGTATTTGATCTGCGTTGTAGGCGTTCTGCCATGCAATAGCATGCTCGTTTAGCTCTGCAACGCTGTTTACTGGCTCAAACATCAAACGCGACTCAAACAGTTTTTCAACTAAGTTGTTGGCGTTTTCTACTTGGCCTTTAGCGCGTGCGCGGCCCACTTCGTGATCAATCACATCAACGCTTAATGCATCCAGGGCGCGAAGAACTGCCCCCGCTGTATTGGCTGAACCTTTATCCATTACTAAAATGTCAGGCAGGCCACGTACTGGGCACTTTTCATCGTTGTGCAAACCCCAGCACCACAGCAAAAAGTCATACAGGTTTGCCATGGTTTCACCAGCGCTTTCGTAATAGCGCACACGTACTGCACCGGAATAGTGATCAGTTAATACATAGCGCCATACGCGCAGGTTTTTTATCTTCTCTAGGTTTTCAGGCTTGTTTTTGTAAAACTCGTCATCGCTCATAAAGCGTTGCACACGGCCTTTTTTACCGCCTGGCGGGTAGTAAATTAAGCACAAGCTTGGGTCAACCTGATGCACATGGTTAGGGTAAAGGCTACGCAGCTGCACATGTGCAGTACTTTGGGTAAGCATTTTTGCGGTAGCGTTTTGCTCACGTAGTAAACGCCTAACCGTGCTGTTACTTTTAAACTCACAGCCATTGGCCGCTAATATGCTTACGGCATTAGGCGTTTCAACAATTTGCTTACCGTTTTTACGATTACCCACAGCCAGCATGGCTTTGAGTTTATCTAGGCTTTCAGGGTCTTGGCTGCTGTTACCTTTGTCAGCACGCGGTTTACGGCCACTGCTGTAACCGAGTTTGGCTAACTCACGGTAAAAGGCATCTTTACTTAGCCCTAGGCGCTGTTTAGCTTCAGCTAAAATAGTGCCTTTTTCGCCATGTTTGGCGTTTTCAATGCGCTGTTTAAAACCAAGTAAAATTTCGTCAGCCATGATGCTTACTCCTCGTTGCTCATGGCGCTGTCGTTAAGCTCTTGCAGTACATCAAGGCTGGGGCGCATTTTTGGTAAGTAACCCTCAAGTATGTTTGAGGTTTCAAGCCAGGCTTGGGCAAAGTCTTCCGCAAGGGTTTTAAAGCTATGTAGTAAGCCTGCTGCTAAGTACTCGGTTACTTGGGGTGATAAGTTGTCGTCATCTAAAAAATGCTCGCGCAGTGCTATTAAACGGCTTAGCGATTCAACGGCATTGCTTTCGTACTTGGTGGCTTCAAATAATAGGTGCTTGGTTTGGTCTACCCAGGCGTCAGCTTTAAACTTGGTGCTTTCAAGCTCCGTTTGGTAGTCCATGGCTTTCATTTGGTATTCGTCACGCATACGAACAGCTACTTGGCGTTGGTCGTCAATCTCTTTCGCTTTTTTCTTTTCAGTATCAAGCTCTTTTTTGTGCTGAGCTTTTAGGTCAGCGATAAGGTCTCTAATAGCCTCTTTATCACCTACCTCAACTGCTTCTGACTCAATAATCAATGCTTGTTCTTCTTCTGGAAGTTGGCGTAAAGCCCGCATTTCACGATTACCAATGCCTATTTGCTTTGATGTCTCGTAAAAGCTTTCTCCAAAAGCCGCTAAGTAGTCTTCAGCTTCTTTTAGTGAGCGATAAGAGCGGTTTAGAAATTCACTGCAAAACTCGTCAATTGTTGCGACTGTCGCAGTTTTTCCGTCTTTTTTGTAAGTTAACCCTTTGTATTCCTTAGATTCCCTTATTCTCTTAAATATCGTAATCTCTGCGACGGTCGCATAATTTTTAATGTGAGCGAATGCTTGCAGGCGGCCTAATTCCATTAGTACGTCTTGTTTTGACGTTAAAATATCTTGCGCGTCTACAATGGCTTTTTGCTCATCATTTGAAAGAGTTGTAATTTCTTTAGTCATAATTAATGCACCTTGTTCGATTGGTGATGTGTGTACTGTTCGTAATCGCGGTAAATTGCTTTTATTTCTAAAAGCGCGATGGCGTGGTTTAGCCCTTGCTGCTCGTCAATGGCATCAATAACCGTGCTTGTTACTTCGGATAATTCGTTTAGGGCTGCTTTTTTTTCTGCTACGCCAAGAGAATTAAAATGATTTAAAAAGCTAATCACTGAACTAAGCGCTAAATGACTTAATTCATGATCCAACAGTGGTTTTGTAGAACTCATGCTATTGCTCCATAATTTCTGCGGTCTTGTTCTAGTTGCTGGCTGCGCTGGGTAATCGCCAGCTGTGCGCTGTTGGCTAAGGTGATTAGGGCTGGTCCTAAGCGCACTTTGTTTTGATCCCACGGGCAATGCTCGGCAAAGCCTGCTTGGATCAGGTTTTTAATAACTGCCGTTGCCTGTGATTGGGTGATGTTTAAACGCTTGGCTAATTCGCCAGGGCGTAGGCCATCGGCTTCATAACCGCTGAGCGCTTTAATGGCGCTTAGGCCGCGCTGCATGGTGCTTGAGATATATTGATCGCTCATGCTGAAACCTGCTTGCTTTGGTAGAACTCGTGCAGTTCTCTAACGCAGCTAGGGCATGCGGCCTCTATTTCAATGTGGCTGGTAGTAACTTGTCGCCAGCCCATATAACTGGCTGCATCAATAAATGCTTCGACTGGTATGGTGCCGTGCTCTACACGTTTGCAGCAGTTGCACTGTAGAGTGATTTTTGGTGATTCAACCTTGAGCTGCGCTATAGTGATTTTTTGAGTTAGTAATTTCATGCTTTGTATTCCTTGTTAGCCATTGCTTTAAGCTGCGCCATAGTCATCAAAAACACCGTTTTAGTGCTACTTGGGCGAAATTTAGACGGTTCTTGGTCTTTGATAGGGGCAGTGTTCATGGCTTTTGCTCTTGGTTAGTTAACCGCTGAAGGGTGATCAGCTTTGGCTTGGGTAAGGAGTGATTGGGCTTTGTTTTGTAGCTCTTGGGCTTCAAGTTGAAAACGCGCTGCTTGCTCTAACATTTGGCCGCGTTCGTCAAAGCAGCGGTGTAAAATTGGCTTTAATAATTCGTTTACTATATTGATACTGCCCACCGCCCAACAAAAAGCGGCTAAGTACTCCATTGGCATTGATTGGTCTGAGCTTGGCGCTAACCATTTATTAAGCTTGCCTGCGTTAATAACTGCATCGCCTGCGAGTGCATCGTTCATGCGATCAGCTATACGGGGGCGTGAATAGCCAGAGTCGTGAATGGCTTTGTTAAGTGCTGCTAGGTATAAATAACGTACATCACAATTTGGGGCTTCTTCGGCGTTTAATATGCTGTTGTTGTTCATCTTTGTATTTCCTCTGTGTTTTAAAAATAAAGTAATTTTGGTGGTAGAAATTACCTAAACCTTTCCCTGTTCTTTTTTAGCTGGCGACCGATAATGAGTTATGTGCAGGAGGGATGGGCTGTCCTTTCCGTAACGCGGTAACGATCTGATTGGTCCTTTGGGTACGATCCTTAGGACCTCTTTTATTAGGAGAGAAATACGGTTCTACATCACCAAATACTTCTTCCAGTGGAAGACCAAGGCACTGACAAATTGCCACTGCAACGGGTTTTGAATAGGTTTCTCGTCTTGAAACTCTAGATATGTGACTAGAGGTAACTTTCAGCGCAGCAGCAATATCCGAAAAGTTGATGTCCTTTTGCTTCAATGCATCTCTGATTTGTTCATGACTGATAGCTTTTTTAACCATAATTATGTAACCTTTTATAGTTGGTGAAAAAAATATTGTTCGTAATTAGTGTGCAATCTAATTTAACCGAACAATAAAATGATTGTCAATAAAACATTTTAAAAATTGTTATTACTAAAAAATGGTTGACTAAACATTATGGTGTTCGATAAGGTAGATTTAATTGATACCGAAGCCGTTATTGAAAGGCTAAAAAGAAAGATAGGAACAACTAGCAATCGACAATTGTCGGTTGAGTTAGGTATGTCTATAAACGCAATTGCGCAGAGTAAAGCAAAAAACACTCTGCCTTATGGCAATATCGTTGAGTATTACGTAGCTAAAGGTTATGACTTGAATGAAATTTTTACTGGTAAAGGCTCGGGATCAATTACCCAAAAAGCCGCAGCCCCATCAAGTGATGCAGCGCTAAGAGCATTAGAAATGGTCGAGCGTATACTTGAAAAGGAGCTGTATAGTAAAGACTTGCCAGCGGATAGATTATTAATAGTGGCTAACAAATTAAGGCCCGTATTAGTAAATGCCTGCTTTGAAAATGATTTTTGCGAACCGATTGTTGAAATGATGGCAAAGGGGGCGCTAACGTTGGCATAAATGGAGTTATACCGAATGTTTAAAAGTATTGTACTTTCAGCCCTAGCATGTGCAGCATTTGCTGTGTCGTTTTCGTCTGATGCGCTTGAGCCATTAACTGATCGAGCGCGTGTATCATCTATGCAAGCCCAGCTACTGTTACCTGACAGCAGTAGCTTAAGTGTCGATATGAACTTTGATTGTGGCTCGGCTTTTGAGTCAACGGGAATGATTATTACCAGTGAACGCGGCGCGCAGTTATTAGCGGCCGCTTATACGCATTTATACGGGCAGGAAGCTGGCGAGTTTGTAATGACGCAGTGGAACACTAAAAAACACGTAGACGACCCACGCAAACCGACCTTTCTTATTGTAAAACCCCCACAAAATATTAATTGGCAAGCGCCAAAATTAGCGAGTAACAGCCTTGTTAAGGCACGCTCGCTGCAAGTACAAAGCGCTGAAACGAGTGACGCAACACCCGAATACCAAGCAATGCTTGAGTCGTTTTGTGGTACGCGTAACCACGTACAGTACTGATAGTAAGCTCTTATAATAATAAATGGCGCAGCCAATAGCTGCGCCGACCAAGGAAAGAGGGCATTTATCATGTCTGTTAAAACACGTTTATATAGTGGGCTGTTTTTTATTGTGTATTGCTTATTTTCAACAGGGGTAAGCGCACACGATACACCCAAAAATATGACCCAAGTGGTGCAAGGTAAAAATGGTTTTATGTACTTTGCCAGCCACGAAGGGCTTTATAAATACGATGGCTATCACTTTGCATTGGTGGAGTCTTTGCCTGGTGAATGGGTTTACTCATTAACCAGCAATGCCGATAAAAGTACTTTGTATGCAGCGAGTAATGGCCGTATTTATGCTTATGATGTTTTAACAGGCCTTGCTGAATCGTTTGCTGATGTAAATAGCAAAGATATGGCAGTGAATGGCTCGCATGTATATGCTGCCACTGCGCAGGGCGTAGAGGTTATTAGTAAAAAGGGAACTGGCCATTTACAGGCTTTAGTGGGGCAAACCGTTTTTAAAGTGATCTCCCATGATGGGCAAGTTTATGCACTTACCAATACAGGGCTTTGGCATTTAAATTTAAACCACCAACGCCAGCTAATAAAGATGACCGTGCACAGCGGTTTAATTGCCGCCGTGAGTGATAGGCTCTACGTAGCACACGAAAATACGCTTTACAGCTTTGATTTAATTACCGAGCAAGTACAGCAAACCTCTCTTGAAACCACACCAAGCGCCATGACTATTTACAAAAACAGCTACCTTGCAATGGCTATGGCGGGTGAAGTGCGCTTGTATTCAACGCTCGATAAACAGTTTGTAGCGGGTGTTTTAAACAAAAGTAAGCTGTTTTTTAACAGTGTGTATGCTGACTCGCAATCAAACTTGTGGGCAGTTGCAGATAACGAATATGAGATCATCACTCAAGATTTAAACCAATTTAATTTGCCACTGGTGAGCCGTTACAACGTGCTTAGCAGAGATAACGATAGTTTATTGATGGGCACTGATGCAGGTGTTTACCGTTTTATACAGCGCCAGTTTGTGGCAATGGATGCTCTAAACAACTCATTAAAATACGCACAGAGTAGTGAAGTAACTACCATTGCCAGCGATAAAGTTATGTTAGTTGGCACCACGAATGGTTTGTATGTTTGGCAAAATGCGCAATTAACCAAATTGTTGGATGGCTATATTTTAGGCATAGAGAGAATTGCCGGCTGTTGGTTGATTGCTACTAGCGACCAAGGTGTGGTGGTGATTGACGATAACCTGATGGTTGAAAAAGTACTTAACGTAGAGAGCGGCCTTGCTGCAAATGAAATATTAGCGACCAATAAGTTTGAGCACTTATTGTATATAAGCACCAGTAATGGGCTTAGTGTGTATAACGTAAAAACGGGCAATATAAGCCATAGTCTTACAGCACAAATAGGCAAAGTAAGTAAGGTTACAATGCTGGGTAACAATGTGTACGTGGCTGTGTATGGCGGCGGGCTTTATAAGCAAACTAGTAACGGTTTTACGCTATTAACCAGCCCGCGCTTTATTACTGACTTAAGTGTATTTAACGCCAACCTTTATATTGCTACAACCAATGGCCTGTTTACGCTGGTGGATGATAGCGTTGTTGCAATACCGCATACCGAAAAGCAGTATTTTGGCGCTAACAGTTTAATGGCCTATAACGGCGCTATGTATGGCGTATCGAATAATGGTTTGCTGGGGCTAAGTGACACTAATTTGCAAAATGACAAACGCATTGCTGTGTCTTCTATTGATGTAAATAGTGATCGTGTAAGTATGCTTGAAAGCGTTCAACAGGCTAGTCAACTCACCCTATACTTTAGTAATTTTGATTATGCGCTTGCTCAATATTATGACTACCAGTACAGCCATAATAATGGTGACTGGATAAGCGTAAATGAACCGGTTGTACACTTTACCCAGCTAAACGAAGGTGAGCATTCAATTGTTATGCGTGGCTCATTAGATGGTAAACACTTTACACAAAGCGACCCTATTACTTGGCGGGTGACAGGGCCGTTTTATCAAAGTAGTGTGTTTATTAGTTTTTGTGGAGCTTTAATTATTACCTTGTTTGGGGTGTTGTCGTTGGTGTTTATTAAGCGACATAGACAAATGCGCGAAGTGTTTAGGCGTATGCGCGACACTAAACAGCAAACTGCATTAAGCTTGGGCTTTAGAAAATTAGTGGCAGGTTCGCACTTATGCCAAGGCGATGACTTGCAATTAAGTGATGGCCTGTTGCAGTTGGATGAAGCCAAAGATATTTTATTGCCCGTGGTATTTAGCCATGGGGCGCTGGGTAATACCTCGCTGGATGATGGGTTAAGGATGCTGTCGGCTAATACGTCGTTGCAATACAGCCAAACAGAGGTTGAATTTAATTTGGCGCTGGGCACTAAGGCGCTGCCTGAAAAGTTAAGCCAGGATATTTACGCATTTATTAACCATGCTTTTATTAATGCATTGCAGCATGCACAAGCACGATACATTGAAGTGAGCGGTAAGCGCAGCAAGAATGATTTTGTGATCACCGTGCAAGACGACGGCAAAGGCATTGCCTTTTTAGATCAGTTTATGCGCTTTGGTACAGGCCTTGAGTCGATGCACGATATAGCGCGTTCGTTAGATGGGCGCTTAACTGTTCGCAAAGGTAAAATGAATGGCACCGTGGTGCAGCTGAGGTTCTCTATTTCTGAGAAAGCTGCCACCAGAAAAGCAAAGGAGGTAGCAAAGACATTATGATAAATATAAAAAGTTATATTAATTATCCTATCGAAAAATTGTTACTTATGTTTAGGAACAACCCTGACTTAATTTTTGTAAAAAATGAATCTGTATTTAACGACTGGCCTGAGTACGTAAGTAACTATGAAAAAGTCCTTACATCGGCAAACGTCGATTTCTCAGAAATGCATGATGATGATAAATTTATGGAAACTAATAAAATAATACGTCGTCTCATTAATGATGGTTTTATAAATGAGTGGTGCCCAAAAGTATATAAAACTATAGATAACAAGAGTGGACCTAAATCTAGAAATTTATATAGTCACTTAGCTTATAATTTAACAAATAAAGGGCTTGACCTAGTTTTAAAGTTAGAAGCGCACAACGATGCTGAGCGACGACATAATGATACCCATAAACACAACACCTTAATGCGCTGGATTGCGGGGTCATCTTTTTTATTGTCATTGGTGGCTGTTAGTGTTTCTGCATATTTGGCTTACATTGCTAATCAAAATATGCAACTTAATCAGCAGCGCTTAGAAATCCAGCAACAGCAAATAAAAGCACTGAGCGATAAAGTTATAGAAGAACTCCCAGCAAAACAACTAGCAAAACCTAAACCTACAAAACCTGCTAATTAACCCCCATTTTTACTAAAACCCTTTAATTTAGCCCCCCAACAAATAGCGCCACACTGGCGCTATGAAAAAACTTATTCCAGCCGACCTTACCCCGCATTACAGCCGTGCCTTTTTATTTTGCATGGACTGGATTTATGAGGCAGAAGGAGGCGACTCTGATCATAGTGCCGACAAAGGTGGCCGTACTCGCTTTGGGATTAGCAAAGGCGCTTACCCGAGTGTGGATATACCTACTTTAACGTGGCCGCAGGCTATGCGTATTTACCACCGTGACTTTTGGCGCGGTAGTCGCGCTAAAGAACTGGCTGAGCATGGCTTACTTGAACTTGCCTTTTTACATTGTGATGGTGCCATAAACCACGGCGTGCCACTGGCCAACATGCTGTTACAGCAAGTACTGGGTGTGAAGGTAGATGGCATTTTAGGCTCGCGCACCCTTGCTGCGGCCATTAACCACAACCAAGAAGATTTACTGGTTGATTACTTTGCCCGCCGCGCCAGTAAATACAGCCGTATTGCAGTGAATGATCCTAGCCAAATAACGTTTTTATATGGCTGGCACCGCCGCCTATTTAAGCTTGAAAACCGCATTGAAAAAGCCACTGCACTGGAACCTTTTTATATTGGGGTTGCAGCATGAGGAGCATTCCACTTTATGAAAAGCGCGGTTATGACCTGCGCATTAGCACCTTTGCTAATGGCGAAAACCCCGATCCTCAAACCGTTTGCCCCACAGGCAACCCCACATTAAAGAATGCGTTTTTAAAAGGCTGGCACTCAATAACAGGTGTGCGCCTTGAAGTAGAGGCGCGTGTTTTGAATTCAAAAAATACAGTAAGGAGTTTGCCCCGTGGACGAATACGTTAAGTGGTACCCGTGGGTGCAAGGTTTTGTGCTGGTGGTTTTTTTTGTGGTGGTTTACGCACTTAAAAAATCGTTTGCCAGCAAAGACGATGTGAACAGCCAAGATAAACGACTGCAAACCGTTGAGCAAACTTATGTGACCAATAAAGATTTTATCAAAGTGAATGAAACCGTGCAGCGCATTGAAGTTGAGATAAAAGATTTACCGCAAGACGTAGGTAAATTGACCCAAGAAGTAACCAAGCTACAAAGCGAAACCAAGCACCTACATGACATTTTAAAGCGTATAGAGCACCCACTTAATTTAATTGTTGCATCAAAAATTACAGGTGATCGAAATGGCAAGTGAATTTCAGGTAGAGGTATGGCTGCTTATATGTTTGCTCATTGCGGGTGCATTGTTCTTTTTGTATGTGTTTTGGCGGCTTGGTTATGTACTGGGTATGTTTTTAGGTGCGTTTATTTTTAAACGATTTTTTAAGGATGGGGACAATGAAAGAGCTATTTGAAGCTGATCAGCGTTTAGTTATTTTGCGTGCCTTAGCTGAGGCCGCAGGCTATAGCGCTAACTGTAGCATGTTGAGTTGTGTGCTTAGCTCGTACGGGCATCAATTAAGCCGCGACAAAGTACGCGCGCACATGCGTTTTTTAGAAGACGTTAACACCATTACTATTGATGTGGTGGGTGATAAAACCTTAGTGGCTAAAATTACTGAGCAAGGGGCTGATGTAGCCGCAGGGCGTAAGTTTGTAGATGGCATTAAGCGCCCAGCACCTGGGGGCATTTAATTATGGCACGCGGCAATAAGATAGAGCGCCTGCCTGATCACTTACGTGAAAACTTACGTGAAATGCTGGCAACCAAACAACACACCTGCCAACAAATAGCCGATGCAATTAACGAAGAACTAGCGGCGCTATCTGGCGTGCAAACCGATGTTGAAAGCATTGATGACAACACGGTGTGGCGTGAAAAAAAACGTATTGAGAGCATTGCTGACGAAATACGCCGCAGCCAAGCCTATGTTGAGTCGTTATCTAAACAATGTGATTTAACCAGTATTGGTGACACTGGCCGCGTACTTATGAGCCTGCTGCAAAGTGCGGCGTTTAAAACAACCAGTAGCTTAATGGGCGGCGAAGACCCCATTGATGCTGACACACTTAACGATCTTGTATTAGCGGTTGCCCGCTTACAACGCAGTGCTAACCACAACGCCGACTTAGAAAAGCAGATAGCAGAAAAAGCCCGTAAACAGGCAATTGAAGAGGCTGCTAAAGCTGTACAAGATGGTGCCAAAGAGCGTGGCTTAACTGCGGACGAAGCGCAGTTTTGGCGTGAGAAAGTACTTGGTTTACATGCGGGTAAAGGTGAGCGCTAATGCAAAATGCTGTTACTCCATTGCCTGGTGATGTTCAACGAATTTTAACGTTTGATGAACTCCCCCCGCGTGTACGCAAAATTCCTGAAGACTTTAACCCGATTGCAGATGGTGTGCTTATGGCTCACCAACGTACTTGGCTTGAAGATAAAAGCGATTTAAAAATATGCGAAAAAGGGCGGCGTACAGGCATCACTTACGCTACAGCGCTTGATAAAACGATTGTTGCAGCAAGTAGCGGTAGTGCTGGAGGAGACAACGTTTATTACGTGGGTGACACCAAAGAGAAAGGATTAGAGTTTATTGGTTATTGTGCCCATATGGCTAAAGTGATGGCCTGCGCCATGGCTGACGGCTTTATGGGTATTGAGGTGTTTTTATTTGAAGATCAGAAGGAAGATGGCTCAAGTAAAAAAATAACAGCTTATCGCATTCGTTTTGCATCTGGCTTTCAGATTGTTGCGCTATCCAGTAATGCTGCAAATATTCGTGGCTTACAAGGGCATGTTGTGGTCGATGAGGCCGCTTTCCACCGTGATGTACAAGCGGTTATTGATGCCGGTAATGCGTTACTTATTTGGGGCGGTAATATCACTATTATCTCTACGCATAATGGTGAGGATAATCCTTTTAACCAATTGATTAAGGATAGCCGAGAGGGGATTTTTGATTACTCGATCCACAAATTCACGTTTGATGATGCGGTTGAAAATGGCTTGTTTGAACGTGTTTGCATAATGAAAGGTTGGAAGGCAACTGAAGAGAAGAAACGCCGTTGGTATAACAAAATTCGCCGCGCATACGGCAGTAATCATGATGCGATGCATGAGGAGTTAGATGCACAGCCAAGACAAGGTTCTGGCGTTGCTATTTCAGGCGTGCTGATTGAGTCGTGTATGCATACGGGGCCTGTTGTTAAGTTGGAACTGCCTAAAACATGGGTTGAAAAGCCCGTTGAAGAACGTAAAGCATGGTGTGAAAAATGGATTAAAGAGAACCTAGAGCCGCTATTTAAATTATTTGATCCTAAACATCTGCACTATTTTGGATTTGATTATGGCCGTGTGGCTGATTTGTCATCCATTGCGCCTTTGTACCTTGATGATTTATTAGTTCGTAAGTTTCCTTTTATTGTTGAAATGAGTTGCGTGCCATCTGCGCAGCAAGAACAAATACTGTGGGCGATTATTCGTGCAATGCCAAACTTTCAGCGTGGAGGGATGGATGCAACGGGTTCTGGTGAAGGTATTGCTGAGCGCACAGCTGATGAGTTTGGGCATGATCGTATTGAGCAAATTAAATTAAACGATGCTTGGTATCGACGCAATGGTGAGGAATACCAAAAAGCCTATACCGAGAAAACCATTTCAGTACCGCGCCATAAAAATGTAAAAGCTGATATTCGCTCATTAGCGAAGATTAACGGGATTATTAAGTTACCCGCTTTAAGGCAAGTTGATTTAGATAACCAGAAAATTAAACGCCATGGTGATACGGCGATATCTACCATGATTGGTTATTCGGTGTCGTTTGAAAAATATGAACCACCTGCAGGTGCTAATGTGCCGAAATCTGCAGACCAATCTAAAACACGTCCATCGCGGTTACAAGGTCGAACAAGACCTGGTGGCTTGTTTAAGCGAATTACCGGTTATTTAAAAAATTAACGCTGACGCGCTCAGCGCGATTTTAAGGCTGTGTTGGGTGCGTTGAATGGCATTGCACGCAAAAACGAATTTAAAGCCGCTTAGGCAAATGTAAAAGATTTACAAAAGGGTTGAAAAGCTATGTTTGGTTCTAAAAAACGCAAGGCAAAGCAAGAGGCAGAATTTGCGGCAAAAATTGCAGCAATTGTGACTGAAACAATTGCCACAAAAAATTCAGCAAATGAAAATACCACCACGTTTAAAGAAGCCGCAGGGGCGATGGCGGGCAGTATTGACTCAGACGATCACTTGTATTCTAAGTTGTCGGCTGATTCTAACCGCAATTTAAGTGGCCCTACGCGGGTGCGTATGAACAAAATAGCCCCGTACCTTTGGCAAAGTAATATGATTGCCAACCGCATTATTGAATTACCGCTGGCCTACCTACTGGCCGAGGGCGTTAAAATTACCAATGACGATGAAGACTACCAAGCGGTGATCGATGCGTTTTGGAATCATCCCATTAATAACATGGCCATTAAGCTTGAAAAGAAAGTGAGAGAGCTGGCGATATTTGGTGAGCAGTTTTACCCAGCGTTTGTAAACCCCTTGAGTGGTGAGGTGCAACTGAGTTATTTAGACCCCGCCCATGTTGAAGAGGTGATTTACGACCCGCGTAACCCAGAGCAGCCAGTAGGCGTTAAAACTAAACGCATGAGCAATGGCCGCCACTACTTTTATAAAGTGATCATCAATGGCAGTGAATCGGTATTTACCAAGCAAACCCAGCGGCTACGTGAAGGCTTTGCCGATGGTGATATTTTTTACTTTGCAATTAATAGCTTTTGCGCCCACGGACGGGGCAACTCCGATTTAACCGCGCAGTGCGACTTTTTAGATTTGTACGACGATTTTATTTTTGGCGAAGGCGACAGAGCCGAAAACTCCCGGGCATTTGTGTGGGACGTAACCCTAACAGGCGCTGATAAAAACAAAGTGACTGAGCGCGCCTCAGAAATTGAAAGTAACCCACCGCGCCCAGGCTCTGTAAATGTGCATAATGATTCTGAAGTGTGGAAGGCCGAGAGCCCCTCGCTTGGCACTGGTGATACCGAAGCCCTGGCAAAGTTATTTAGAAACCACATGCTAGGTGGTGCAACTATGCCGCCGAGTTGGTTTGCTGATGGTGGCGACGTTAACCGCGCCAACGGTGAAGCCATGGCGGAGCCCACCTTTAAAATACTTGCCATGCGCCAGCGTTACATAATTTATATGCTGCATGAAATAGCGACCTTTGTAATTCGCCAGTATTACAAAGCTACACTAGGCCAAGAGCCAGACCGCACGATTGAAGCCGATGTGTTTAAGTCAAAAGTGGTGATGCCAGAAATGACCGCTAAAGATATTAGCCGTTATGCGGCTGCGTTACAGCAAGTGGTGGTGGCTGTAAACCTTGCGATTACACAGGGCATTATTACTGAAGAAACAGGCTTAAGTGTGATTGCCTCAATTGCTGATCGCTTGGGTGTTGAGATAGACCCAGCCACTGAGCTTGAGAACGTAAAAACTGAAATAGCGCAAAAAGCCAAAGACCAGGCAAAGGCCGATACCTTTAATGCGTTTGATGGCGCTGACGATGATAGTGATGATGAAGCCGCTAATGCAACAGCAACCGATAAAGAGCTAACTGATGACGCCGAGTGAGCGCACAGCGGCGTTTAATAAAGCCCGTACCGCACAGCTCAAGGAGTTGCTTAAAAACAAGCAAGGGCTGTGGGATTCGTTATTACGCTTATTAGAGCTGGCGGAAGAAAACACCCAAACCATATTGCAAGGGCAACCAACCGATTGGCAGCAGTGGCATTACGGTAAATTGCAGGGGCAAATTAACCAGGTGATGCTGGAACTGGGTGAGCGCAGCGCGGCGCAAATTACGGCGTTTTCAAAAACAACGTGGGTGGCGGGCATTAACTTAATTGATGTGCCACTTAAAGCCGGTGGTGTAACGGTTAACGCCATGACGCAACTTTTACAGCACCGCCAGCTTGTGGCCATTGATAGCTTTATGGTTGATCGGATTAAAAACGTACTCAGCGGTAAAGCTGATTTTATACGCTCGCAGCTGGGGCTGGTGATGATGGGCGCGCAAGATGCCAACACCGCTAAAAAAGCCATAGCGGAGAGCTTAGGTGATAAAAAAATGTGGCGGGCTAAAACCATTGTAAACACCGAGCTTAGCCGTTTATACAATACCGCTGGGCAAATGCGTATGACCGAAATTGGTGATGCAGTACCAGGCATGGAAAAAGAATGGCGTATGGGTAGGCGTAAAGAACACCGCGCTAATCACTTGGCTGTGCGCAATACCCGCGTTGGAGCAAATGAGCCGTTTACGGTAGGCGGTATTAAAATGATGCACCCACACGACCCCAAAGCACCCGCTAAAGAAACCGTGAATTGCAGCTGCTTTACAGTGCCGGCAATGGCGCATTGGAAAGTTGATCCGAAACTTGCTGTTAAAACTTAGGAGAGAAAGATGGCTTTATTATTTTTGTATGCGTACTTACTGATTGGTTGGGGGTTTTCGCTTGCTGGTTGGTTAGTGGCCGCAGAAGAGTGTGTAAGAAAAAATGAAAGTATTCCAAGGTATTTCGTTAAAAAGGTATTTATGTGGGTTTTACTATGGCCTCTTTGCGCCTCTTATATTTACCTTGCTGAAGTAAAAAAAGTGATACCTGAAATTGATTGGATTAATTCTTCAAAAAATAGTTGAATACAAGTGTAATTATGATGGCAAGCTGGGTATTATTTTAAAGGGACTTTTACTATTTTAAAATTAAGCCATCATAAGGACACGTTTAAATGGAAAGATTGAATAACGTTTGGCAGCAAGCTTTAGATAATAAAGATTCGGCCACTGCATTACTTGCGCTAATTAATGAACACAATGATTTATTGTATTTATGGAAAGAGCCAAGCTATGAAGATGAACCGATTAACTACCATGTAAAAATAATTGAAAAGCTCGACAACCCATACAGAAATGAAGACGATGAATTGTTTGATGATTACCAACCAATTTTGATACCCGATACAAATAATGACCTTGCTTTATTAATAAAACAAAGCGGTGTTACGCCCATGAACTGGGGTAATGAACTCGCCTAATTTTCCTAAAACCCTTTAATTTAGCCCCTCCCCACATTCCCTTACATTAGAAACTCATTAGCCAAACTAACAAACTTGAGGGCGACATAATGAGTTTTCTTGCATTACTGACCAAGGGCCATGCGTTACTAGAAATAGCAACCAAAGTGCTCGACATTGTTGAAGACGTTAAAGAGATTGGCGACGACAAAAAGCCTAAAACGGATGAACGTGGTCAACCGATTATTAAAAAGCAAATCCGCAAAGTACAACCTGAAGAAGTGTTTGATTTTAAAGTTGAGCGCGAAACAGGTGTTGTAAAAGCACTTACCAAAGCTGGCCAACGTGTGGAAGGTGTACTTGCTGCTGCCGACCTTGCCGAAGCTTTACTGGTTAGTGATGGCGCTAGCGATATTGGTAAAAACTTGCTGGAGCAAGAAGCCGCTGCCGCTGATAAAGCCAAAGAATTACTTGCTAATGCAGAATTGGACGCTGCAAACAAAGCAAAAGACGCAGAGCAACAGGCGGCGGATATTATTGCTAAAGCCCACGCTGACGCTAAAGCGCTGCTTGATAAAGCTGAAAAGGATGCCAAAGCTGTTGCAGATAAAGCGCCCGCTAAACCTGCTGCAGATAAAGCGGCTAAGTAAGGGGCTAAGTTATGTTGACCTTATTACCTGCTGGCATTGGCTTTTTAGGCAACCGTGCGTTTGTTGAGGCTAAAGCATCTGACTACCGTGATGTGATGGACTTAGTGCGCCGTGAGCTTATAAAAGTGATCGTCCCTAATAGTTCGCACCGTGATAGTTGGGTAGATATTACCGCTTTTTACCCTGAACAAGTGGTGGTTAATAAAGATGGCCGTTACTGGGCATACGCTTACACAGTGAACGAAGCTAACCAGGTTACGTTTGATGCACCGGTTGAAGTGGTTAAAGAGTTTAAACCAGCGGGTGTTGTAAAGCTGACCGAAGCCTGGTTTGACGAAAGCCGTTTTATTGAAGCCAGTAACATTAAGCCAAGTAAGTTTTTAGTAACGCTTATTGAAGTTGGCAAAAGCTTAAATGGTGTGAACTACCCAGCCCACGTTCTACGTGAAGCAGCCCATTTGTTTAACGGTGCCAAGTGTATGGTTAAGTCTGATGACGACCATATTAAAGGCGGCGCTCAACACTTTAACAACTTGATTGGCCAGTTTGCTAATGCTCAGTTTGTTGAAGGAATTGGCGCAGGTAAGCAAGGTGCTCTGCAAGCTGATTTAACCGTGCTAGAAAGCTCAGGTTATGCAACTAAATTGCGCGAAGCCGTTGATAACAACATGCAAGAGCTGTTTGGTTTAAGTATTGATGTAGACGGTAAAGCCACTGGCAAAGGGGCTAACCGCACGGCTAAGCAATTCCTCAAAGTTAATTCCGTCGATTTGATCATGGTACCTGGTGCAGGTGGTCGGATCGTGTCATTTAAAGAAGCTCATAATCAAGGCAATGTCATGAATGAACAATTGTTGCGCCTAATCGAAGCGCTTAAAAAATCGAACCCCGCGTTAGCTGCATCTGTGACAGCTGACGATGATGAAACCGCCATTGTGCAATTAACCGAAGCGCTGGCAAAACATGGTGCGCCAGAGCCTAGTAACGGTGAAGGCTTAACCCTTGCTGATGTGAATAAAGTAATTGTTGCAAGCCAACGTTTAGTTGAAGCAAAGCAAAGCGCGGTGGCGTTAATTAACCAGTCGACTTTGCCAGACGCCGCCAAAACACGCTTAACCGAAAGCGTGCAAAGCAAAGACGACGTAACCACTGAAATGGTGAAAGGCTTAATTGATGCTGAAACCAGTTATTTAAAACAGTTTACTGAGTCGGGCAAAGTGAACATGCCCCACGGCGTGCAGTACTCCGATAACCCAAGTGGCATTGAAATGCTCACGGCATTATTTGACCCTGCTAACAAAGACGTTGTGAGCCTTAAAGAAGCTTACATTGACCTAACCGGTGACAAGCACTGCACAGGTAAGTTACGTGATTGTAGCCGCACCCGTATGGTCGAAGCGCTTGATAGCGATAGCCTGCCAAATGTGCTGGCTGATGTAATTAACCGCCGTGTGGTTGATGTATATGGCAGCCTTGAGAAGTACCAGCTATGGCGCAAAGTGTTCCGCATTGGCACTGCAACTGATTTTAAAGATCAGAATGTCACTGAGTGGGGTGGCTATGGCGACTTACAAGAAGTACTTGAAAGCGGTGCTTACCCAGAGCTTGCAAAACCTACCGATAGCAACGCGAAATACCGTGTGAGCAAAAAAGGCGGTATTGCAACCATCACTATGGAAATGATTAAAAATGATGACCGCAACATCATTACGCAAATTCCTAACAAGCTGGCCCGTGCTGCTGCACGAACGCTTAGTAAGTTTGCATGGGACTTTTACATTAACAACCGCAATGCACCGGATGCTAAAGCGCTGTTTCATGCTGACCACAACAACCTGTTTAGTGGTGCGCTTGACCAAACTGAGCTTATGGCCCACTGGCGCGCGATTATGAATCAGCAAGAGCTTGATACCGGTGAGATGCTAGAAATTGAGCCAGCATTTTTACTGTGCTCGCTGGGTAATGTGGATGCTGCATTTGACTTGTTCCAACGCCTGCAAAACAACGACAAAGGTTTTGCTCAGCAACTAAACCTCGAAATTCTGCGGGTTCCTGGTGCGACTGATCCGAATGATTGGGGCTTAATGACCGACCCAGGCGAGCTTGCTAACTTTGAGATGGGCTTTTTAGATGGCATGGAAAACCCTGAAATCTTTACGCAAGACATGCAGAACGTGGGCTCGGTGTTTACGAACGACCAAACCACAATGAAGATCCGCCACATTTATGGTGGCCAATGTACTGACTACCGTGGTGCGACTAAAGCGATAGTTATTTAATTTCCTTGGTGAACTGGTGATGGGATGACACGTTGCGCACGGATGCGCTTTATAAGGGTTTTTATTATGTATGCAACACGATTGCCAAGTTATGTAAAAGACGAGCAAGGCATTTTAAGCGCTGAAGAAATCAATAATGCGTATGCCGATATGCTTGCTAAGTACCAAAAAGACACGGGCAATTTAGATATTGCAATTGAACATGTTGATGCCTGTTTAAAACTGGCCGCAGCAAGTTGTATTGATATGTTAGCGACCTATTTTGCTAACAATGATAACAGCACAATTTCCAGCGATAGCGTTGACCACGGCAGCAAAGCCGATAGTTACCGACGCATTGCGAACGGCTACCGCAGCCAGTACAACGCGGTAGTGATCAATGACAATAAAAGCTCTGCGTATGGTAAGCCAGTTGCGTTACCTAAGCGCCAACGGTTGCGCTAATGACAGTACGAATTACCGCCCAGGGCTTTGATGCGTTAACTGAGCTTTGGCAACACTCCCCCGCGATTGTACAAAATGAGTTGTCGAGCGCGATGAATGAAGCCGTGGCGTATGCGCAGCACCAAATTGTAAGCCGTACACCTACGGGAGCCGGTGAAGGTGGCCACTTAGCGGCAAGTATTAACAGTGAGGTGATAATTAACCCGAGTGTGCAAATTGGCTATGTGGGTACCAGTAAACTTTACGCTGAAGCGGTAGAGCTTGGCACTAAACCACACATGCCACCCATTGAGCCGTTAGTGACCTGGGTAGAAGCCGTACTGAACCTAGAAGGCTTAGAAGCTGAAAAAGTAGCCACGTTAATAGCACTAAAAATTAAGTCTCGCGGTACTGAGGGGCAATTTATGTTTAAAGAAGGCCTAGAGGCCAGTGAACCTTATATTCAAGAGCGTTTTAACCAAGCAATGAAAACGCTGCTGAATACATTGGGAGGCGGTAATGCTTGAACAGCTTAGAGCGGCCATTGTAGCGGTGTTAAACGGTGCCAACATTGGCACGTTTTACCCTAAAGAACGTTTTAGTAAAAACATGAACACGCTAAAAGAGATGTATGGCCAAGGTGAGGGCATTGCCGGCGGTTATATACGGTTAAAGCGCCGCAAGCGCCAAAACCCGTACGCCACCCGAACCACTAAAACCTATACGTTTGATGTGGTGTTTTTACAAAGCTTTGTTGACGACGACAGCAGCCAAGTGGCCTTTGAAGATGCCATTGACGCATTAGATGACGCCTTTGCTGTTGATCCGCTGTTGAGTGATTTGGTTGACGATTTAGACGATGGCGATGACACCGGCCTTATTTTAGATGACCAAACACCGGTGATGTTTTGTGGCGTGTTATGCCACCAGGCGCGAATGCATTTAACCGTGAACGTGAGTAGTTAGGAGAACATGATGAATAAAACACCCAGCCACGGCGGCAGCTATACCAAAGATGCTGACGGTAAATTAACACTGGTTGCGCGTACACAGCCGGTTGCCACGGTTAAAAAACCAGTTACTAAACCCGTAAAAGCAAAGGGGAAAGACAATGATTAAGTGGAGCCAAACCAGCCTTTTAGCCGCAATAGAAGCGACCTATGGCACGTTGCCAGCGTTGCTAAATGCGATGCTAACTAAAGATATTGAAGTACGCCCGCTGGAAGGCGAAGAGGTTGAACGTGGTTTAAATACGCCGTATTTGGGCGCTGAAGAAACCATGTTTACCAACGAATATGCGGGAATAAGTTTTAAGGTTGAGCTTGTTGGTTCGGGCACGTTGGGCTTAGCGCCAGCGTGGGGGCCACTTATGCGCGCCTGTGGTATGGCTGAGGTAATTGTGGCTGATACCAGTGTTGAGTACACGCCTGTGTCTGACTCAGTTGAATCTGTGGCTATGCATTTTCAGCTTGGCCGTAACAAACACACGCTGTTAGGTGCGCAAGGCAGCTATACCATTGAGCTTGAAAAAGGTATTCCTTATTTGTCGTTCGACTTTAAAGGGCTTTATGTGCCACCTAGTGATAACGCATTGCCGGCCGCTGACTTTAGCGCATGGCCTAAGCCTATACCGCTCGGCGCTGGGCGTACTACTGACTTTTTACTGCATGGCTTTGAGGTTGTGCCATCAAAACTGAGTATTGATAGCGGTAACGAAGTGGAGTTTGACCCAACGCTTACCACTGCAAAAATTGAATTTTTAGACCGTGCAATGTCTGGCTCGGTCAATATTGCTGCGCCTAACATTGCTGATATCGACTTTTTTAGCCGTGCTCTTAACTCGCAAACGGGCAATTTACAAATTAAGCACGGCCCTGCAGGTGGCCACCGCGTGACTATTAGCTGCCCTAAAGTGCAAGTAAAACAACCTAAATATGTTGAGCGCACTAAAAAAGCCGAGATTGAAATGGCTTTGGCTATTTTACCAAGCGCCGGCAATGACGAATTTAGCTTGCTACTTGATTAACTTTTTTAAACCAATTTAAACACCAGGAGAAAACAATGGCTTTTTCAATCGTAACTATGCAGAACCTAGAAGTTAAGCAGCCGGTTAAATTTACTTTTGACGGTGATACTCATGAGTTTACAGGCAAGTTTAAGCTGCTTGATGACAACAGTAATGAGCAGCTTGCCAATGGCGGCGACCATGATTTTATTAAAAAGATTTTGGTGGGCTGGGGTGATGACTTTGTAGGCGAAGACGATAAGCCATTGCCATTTAATGCAGAGAACTTGGCTGCGTGTTTAAAAATAAGTTGGTGGCGCACCGCTGTGATTGACGCTTATTTTGTAGCGGTTGCCACGGCCGGAAGAAAAAACTACTAGAGGCTGCACGCTATTGGGTAGCCGATGAACACCCAGACACAACCCATTTAATAGATGTATTAACTCAGCAAAACGCACCAAAGCATGTAATTGACCAAGTTAAAGTGCTCGACCTAGACAAAGAATTTAATGTGTTTAGGTGTAATGCGCTGGCCCTTACTGCATTTTTAACGGTGTCAACACAATGGCAAGGAGACGGAAACGGCATTAGTTACAGCAATGCCGCCGTGGCATGGAAGCTGGCTGGGTTAGAGATTACGCCTGATACGTTTGCAAAGTTTCAGGTATTAGAAGTTGAAGCTATAAACGCAGCACGAGAGCAACATGAGCCGATATAATTTGAGTTTAAAAGTACTGTACGATGGCCGAGCAATCAGCCAAGGTACGCGTACTAATGCAAACGATATACGCTCTTTACAGCAGCAAGCGCAGCAGCAAGTTGCGCAAAATCGTGCGTTAGCCACCAGTAATAACAGCGTAGCGCAAAGCTATAGCGGTTTAGCGACTGCTGTTGGTGGCTTTATGGCGCTTAATTTTGCCAAGCAACAAGTGCAAAACATTGGCCAAATTCAATTACTCAATGCCCGTTTACAAGGGCTTACCTCATCAAGCCAAGAATATGCCCAAGTGCAACGTTACTTGATAGCAACAAGTAATGAGCACAATAAAGTGTATTCGAGCATGGCAGATAGCTATGCCCGTATCCTTACTTTACAAAAAGCCAATAAATTATCAGCAGAAGAAGGCCGTAAAGTACTTGAGGGCACCTCTAATGTTGCATCAAAAATCGGTGCATCAAATACACAGCTTGAACAAACCATGTACGGCTTTGCTCAGGCGATGGATTCATCAATTGTTAGAGCTGAAGAATTTAACCAGGTAGTTGATCCATTGCCTGGCTTAATTACTGAGTTGGATAAAGCAGCTGGTTTGGTATCTGGTGGTTTTAGGCAAATGGTGTTGAGTGGAAAAGTAACCAATACTTTTTTTAAAGACACCTTTATTAAAGCCCTGCAAGAATATGAAGGCGCAGCCAAAAGCATTGCTACTACAATACCTGCTGCACTTAACCGCACAGAAACCGCCTATGAGCAATTAATTAACCGTATTGAACAACCAGTGAGCTTTGCACTTGTGCCGGCGATTGATGCGGTAACGGGTGTATTAAATGAACTGACTACTAATCAAGAATTGGTTGAGGATATTACCACTGCCGCCACAGCCCTTGCCATTGTATTGGGTGGGCGTTTAGCAACGAGCCTTACTGTTAGCGCTGCAGGCTTTGCCAAAAGCACTATTGCCAAAGCACGGCTAGCCCAAGAAACCGTTAAGTTGACTGCAGCAGAGCTTGCAGCGGCACAGGCTAATTTACGCAGTGTGCAAACAACCGTTAATTTAACGGGTGCGAGTAACATTTTAGCACCCGCTAAAGCGCGGTTAACTGCGGCTACTGTTGCTCATACTGCGGCTGTTCGTGGTTCTAATGTTGCGATGCGTGCGCTCGGTGGCACCATGAGTTTGCTCGGTGGGCCAGCTGGTTTGATCATGCTTGCAGCGTGGGGTATTTATGAATTTGCGAGCAGCTCTGATGATGCCACTGAATCAGTTAACAAGCTAAAAGAAGCCAGCAAGGATTTAAACCCGTATGCAAACCTAACGGGCAAACAAGCACAGGGCTTATTGTTATTAGCGCAAGGGCGTTTACAAGGGGCCATTCAATTAGCTGATGAAGCTCGCCAGCGTTTTAATAATCCGTTTTTAAAAGGCAAGTTTGACGATGTGCAAGCAGCAGAACAGCGCGTTACTGATTTAAAAAATGAAATTGTTGCGCTGCAATCTGTAGTGGGCAAGCCTGCAGGCAAAGCGCCTGAGAAAGGCCAAGACCCAAAAGAATTAGCTAACTTTCAAAAAGCCAATGCGAATTATCAGCAACGCCTGGCATTGTTAGGTAAAAACACTGAGCTTGAAAAAGTTAACTATGAAATTGCCAGCGGCAAATACGCCAAGCTGCTTCCTGCTCAGCAGCAGGAATTACAGAATATTGCTAAGTTAATCGACCAAAAAAACAAGCAGGCAGAATCTGAAAAAGACTTTAGTCAGCTTGAAACTGATTTACTGACTGAAGAAGGGCGTATTCGTCGTTCATACACGCGCCGTATTGACATTGCTCGCACCGCGCTTGATGAGCAAGGCAAAGACAGCACCCGTTATGCTGAAATTGAGCTACAACTACGCCAACAACGTGATGCCGCACTTGATAAGTTAGCAACCGATAAAGCGGCACGCGATGCACAACGCCAAAATGAATTACGCCAACTTGAAGACCAAACCCGCCGCGACCGCTACGAAACCGAAATAGCTGAGTTACAGGGCTTTCATAGTCGTTTGGAAGCCGAAGAAGCCGCACACGAAGACCGTAAACGCCAAGTGCAACTTAGATACGCTGGCAACTATGGCCAAGTAGTACAGCAATTTGTTGATTTAGACCGTGCTAGCGGTAATGACCGCGTGGCGATTGGTTTAGATATTGGTGAGAACTTAGCGGGTCAGTACGCCACTCACAGTAAAAAAGCCTTTAAAGTGCAGCAAACACTGAGCATTGCTAAAGCATTAATGAGTACCTATACCGCAGCAGCTGCAGCACTTGAATTGGGCCCTATTGCTGGGCCAATTGCTGCAGGTGTAATAACTGGTTTGGGTATCGCTCAAGTGAAGTCTATTAAAGACCAAAAGCCACCAGGCTTCCAATATGGAGGTTACACCAATAGCAATAAACTCATTGAAATTGGTGAACGCAATACCCCTGAGCTGCTTGAGCTGGGCGGTAAAAACTATATTGCGGGCGGTAATGGTGGTCGTGTGTTTAACCCAAGCCAATTACCCACTGCTAAACAAGCACCAGGCACAGGCGGCAATACGGTTGTAAATGTCACTGTGCAACTAATAGAAGATGCCAGCCGCAGTGGCCAAGTAGAGCAAGAACGCACCAACGACAGCGAATTTGTTATTAAAGCCTTTGTGGCCGATATACGCCAAGGCGGCGATGCGGCAGGGGTGCTTAGCACAACATTTGGCTTACAGCGTACAGGAACTTAATGATGGTTAATTACCCGTTGTCGCTGCCTTTACCGCGCTTAAAAGAAGTGTCTTACAAGCGACAGTCAAACATATTACGAACAGAAATGAGCAGCGGCCGTGCCCGCCAGCGCCGCCGATTTTTAAGCGTACCGACATTTATGGAAGCCACATGGCGCTTTAAAAAAGACGAAGCCGTAGCATTTGAAGGCTTTGTTGACCACGGCGTACAGCTTACAGGCTGGTTTTTGATGGATATTTTAACGCCCAAAGGTGTTGTTAAACACCAAGTGCGGTTTGTTAAAGACCCACTAGAGAATTTTAAACCAATCAGCGCATTGGTATGGCAATACCAAGCACAGGTTGAGGTTAAAGAATATAAAGCAGCGAGTGAGGAAGAGATGGTTGCCCAGCTATTGGCACCGCTCACTTACGAGCAGTACTGTGACTCAATTCAAGAGTCGATTAATAATTATTTGGAGTAGAAACATGAGCGACTTTCTTGAATTAACAGACCAATTAAGAGCATCGGTTGAGCAACTCAACCAAGTACTGCAAGGGGATGAGAATGCCACTGTAGAGATTAACGGTGTTCAAAAGCCAAGCGTTGAGAAAAAAACAAAAGATACTGTTAATGCTCAAGTACAGCTTGTTCTTGACGCCGCTGCAGAGATAGACGGCGTAAAATATGGCAGCACTGCAGCGGGCTTGTCGGCAACATCATCAGGTCAGTTTTTCAGTGTTGTTAGTCCAGACGATGACAAATACTTAGATTTATATAAAAATGAAGCTGGTGTTGCTGTGTTAAAAAAATCTTACCCATCAGTTTATGCAATCAGTGCGCAGATGACTAAAGAGATAACAGGACAGTTAATAAATGGTTCGTTAATAAGCGCGCTTAATGGGCAGCAGCAAACGAACGAAAACTATAAAAGAACAGATTTTATCAAGACAAACCCTTTATCAACTTTTTTCTTTGAGGGTTACAATGCACTTGATACAGGGTTGGCGTTTTACGATGAAAACTATACTTTTTTATCTGGCATTAGCTCAGCTAAGAACGGATTATATATAGTGCCGGAGAACGCATTTTACTTAAGAGCATCAACAGACGTAAGGGTATCGACAGATTTAAAAATTAAAATAACACCTACAAACATTAGAAACTTAGAGTTGGAAGGGGAAAGTGTGGAGCTTTCACTAAAAAGTTTGGTTTTAAACGAAATCGATGTTTTTTTAAGCCACCCTTTATTTAATGGTTTTATTAAAGTATCTGATGGAGGAATTACACCGTCTGATGCTTATAGGGTTACACCGTTTATAAGAGTTAAAAATAATACATTAATTGATTACACAGGGAAAACGGATGGAACCGTTGCTGGTGTAGCTGTTTATGATGGAAATAAGGACTTAATAGCAACTTACGTGAGTACTGGTTCAGATGTCGCTAATTTACAAATAACAGTAAATCAATCTGACGCTGCGTACATAAGAGTTTGCTCATCTGTAAATGCAGTTAATGGCTATAAAGCATCCGTTAACTCAATAAATATTGATAGTCATACTGATAAAATAAATGAAATTACTAACACTATTGACTTAGTTAACATAGACATGGCGAAGTTACCGCTGATAGACGGCTATATAAGAGAATCTGACGGTGTTTATGTAAGTGCAACAAACTACAAATCAACACCGTTAATAGCAGTAACAAATCATACAGAACTAATTTATACCGGATTAGCGATATCACCAACGTCAGGTGTTACATTGTACGATAAAGACTTAAACGTTTTGTCTACACAAACATTTACTAATGTTGTTGACGAGAGGATAGAAATAAACAGCCCGAACGTTGCGTACGTTAGAGCCTGCTGCGCCTTAACATCTACAAACGAGTTTTCATTTAAGACGTCAAAATACAATACAAAGGGTGGTTTGACTAATATTGTAGATGAAGGTAAGACAACTGGAGCGTATTTGCACAGCGATGGTACTGTAGAAGTTGGTCCTCAGTACAGCCTGATTGACTTTATACCACTGCCTAAAGTACCTACTGCGGTTAAATACACAGGGAGAATAGTGAATCCTGTGGTGGGTATTGCTATTTATGATGAGGATTTTAATCTTTTAGAAAACCACATAACTGTCAGCGGAAATTATGCTGACCACACTGTTAGTATTTCAAATGCAGGCGCTAAATATATTCGCGCGTGTAGTTCTGTTAATTCCCCAGACCCGTTCAAAGTCGAGTTGTATGTAAATGACGATGAGAGTCTTGAGCTTTTCAGTAAAGACATTGTTGTGAGACCAGTTAGCGCAACCTCATTCTACGTTTTACAGAGGGTGGGTGGTGAATATATAGAGCATGTCTTTCAGTATGTAGACCGTCCTGAGTACACCGAAAGTGGGTGGTATTCCTCATGGGTTAGACATGCAGGTGTTGATGTTGCACAAGGTAATTTTAATTTTATTCACATGGTCAGCAGGGCAGGTGAATCAGGAAAGTATGTGGGCATTGCACATGGCTGTGAAGTTTTTAAATGGGTACATTTCTTTGTTGACGGAAAGCCTTTTGACCCCAACACAGATAAAAGAGTCATAGAGGGGGACAGGTTTCACTTTGAATTTATGGCTGATATATACGCGGCTGACGCTAGTTTAGGAGGTGGTGAATTTACTTATGCTAAAGAGCCATTGGAATTGTCATCTATACATTATATGAGATGTGAAATAACAAAGTATGGTGTTAGAAGATACAATAAACTAATTGTGAAGCGAGATAACACTGTATTCAATCAACTCATGGGAGCGATGCAACAAACTAATCAGCCACCTATGAACGGGATACTAATTTATAACGCAGATGAACCTTTTAGAGTTCATTTTCCTACATCAAATGATGTAGCTGAACCATACACGGAAACTGACCGAATTGCAGCCAGTGCCAATGCTGGTATTGATATGGTAAAGGCCACTGGTTCATACAATGGGTTCGATTACACTGTAGAAACAAAAATGTGGAATGCAGACAATTCAAAAAGGAAGGATGTAGGTCTTAGAAGCTGGACAGAAAGAATTAGCTCTAACAAAATGTATTTTATCCCTGAAATTGTCGAATATACAGAGGGTGTGATAGGTAGACCAGCTACCATATTTAATACTGATGACATCATAGAGTGTCATAGCGAAACAAAATACGGCGTAAGTAAAATATAGCCATTAAAGAGGTATTATGTCCCAAGTACTCCAACGCACCTACGCCAGCGCCCCAACAAACGATTTGCCAATCCACACATTGGAACTCCAAGCCGATTCGTTTGGGGTTATCAGACTATGCAATGGGTTTGATAATGTTAATGCTGGCATTGAGAGTGGCGAGATTGTACTTTTTGAAGCGTGCGGGATGGGGGTTTCACTCCCATCCCGCGCTGTAAAAGGCCGCCAAGATTTACAGTTCCAGCTTGATAACGTATCGGGCGAAGCACTGGAAAAAGTTGATGCAGCTAAAGATGCTGGCGATAAAATTAAAGTTATTTACCGCGTTTACACAGCAAGTGACTTAACAGAACCTGCCGAGCCACCTGTAGAAATGACGGCAGTGAGTGTTCAAGCCACTGCAATGCGGGTGAATGTAGTTGCATCATTTAATGACTTGGTTAACAGAGCATGGCCAAGAGATCGCTATACACCAGATGTCGCACCTGGTTTAAAGTACTTTAGTTAATCCTATGAAACATATTAATGATTACCTGAGTGTACCGTATGTCGATGGTGGTCGAGATATGACTGGGCTTGATTGTTGGGGCCAGCCACGTTTTGTGCTTCACAACGTATACGGAAAGCCTTTATTTAAGTCGTTTGGCCATGTTAGTCCTGATGATAAAAAAAACCTCACTAACTCATATAGACAAATAGTTGATCAATTTAAACCTTGCTCAGCTAAAGAGCAGGCTATTGCGTGTGGTTTTAGAGGGGGAAACTTAATACACATGGGGTTATGTGTATTTATTGATGGCCAACTACAAATACTGCATACATCACGCAAAAAAGGGCCATCTATTATAAAAGTATCTGATTTCTACAAGCTATTTTTTGAGGTTAAATTCTATGAGTACACAGGTTGAAATTAAGGTTTACCCAAACAAGCTTGATGATAGTTTGTATGAGCCATGCACTGGTCTAGTTGGTCAAACAGTAAACTCATGGTTAAAGGCAAACGTGCCAGCATATGCAGAGCTAGAGCAGCCTCTATTTAGTGTAAATATAAATAGCAGACATGTACTTCCTAGTGAATGGGATACGTGCACGTTCAAGCACAATGACGACATAAAATTTGTTGTTGAATCGAAAGACCCAGCAACAATTGCGTATGCGGTTATTGCTGTTATTGCCATCGGTGTTGCCATCTATGCGACTAACCAAATACCTGATAATTATAATTCGACAGTGCCTGATGGCAGCAGTATTTATGATGTTAATACACAAGGTAATAAACCAAAACTGATGGGGGTGATACCTGAAAATGCTGGCCGTCATAAAGTGTTCCCTGACTATTTAACAATGCCACGAAAAGAATACATTAATAATGAGCAGTGGCTCTATTTAATGTTGTGTGTTGGTAAAGGTAGCTATGAAATATTACCTGAAGATATTTTGATCGCTAATACACCCATCAATCGTTATGTTGGTGATGTTGATTGCCAAGTGTTTGGCCCTGGTGAAGATGTTACTGTTCATGAAGCATATAGAAATGTTTATACATCAAGCGAAGTTGGTGCAACGTCTGGCAGCACAGGTATTGAGCTTAAGGGGAGAGTAACCAGCACTGGTGGCAATAATGGTTCGTATGTATATTCTTTCCAAGGCGACAAAATTGTTGCATACAAAGTTGAGTATGAGCCAGAAATTGGCACGATTAAATATAAAGCACCGATACCATTCCAACTTGGTGAGATTATAACTATACAGTACTCACTGGACGGACAAAATGATGGCTATTTCGAGATACTAGAGTTAAATGTAAATGGCAATCAGGTCAACAAGGTTGATGGGCAGTTTCAAGATGATCCTCAGTGGACAAGTTTTTTCACTGAAAATGAATCAAATGCAACAATTTTTGTTGAATCAGGCGGTGGTGATGGTCAGTTTAATGGCCCCTTTTTTGCCTGTCCAGATGGTGAAGTGACGGATAAAATTTGGCTCGATTTTTTGTTTCCACAGGGCCTTGGTGAGCTGGACGACGATGGTAATTTTCTAAGCTGTTCTGTGACTATTCGAATTGAGTACAGAAATGCTGGTGAAGAGAACTGGACCGCTGTTGATGACAAAGTTTTCACTGACTCAACAAATGATCAATTAGGTTTTACTTTTCCAATTGAGCTGCCTCAAAAAATTAGACCTGAATTACGAGTTAAGCGGGTAACAGCAGCCAACGATGATACCCGTATATATGATGATATTTACTGGACGTCTTTAAAAACTGAGCTTGGTAGTGCAACTAGCTATGAAGGTATGACAACAATTGCAGTTAAAATTCGTGGTACCAATGCACTAGCTGGTTCTGCTGAAAACAAGTTTAATGTCATCGCGACCCGAATTTTACCAGTCTATGAAAATGGGGCTTGGAGCGCACCACGGCCTACTACCGACATTGCTCCATTCTTTACTCACGTTATTAAAAGCTCAGGCCACAGTGATAGCAAAATTGGTTTAGATGAAATCAATACATTACACCCTGTTTGGCATAATCGCGGTGATGAATTTAACGCTGTATTTGATAGTGGTAGCACTATGTTTGAAGTATTAAAGCGTGTACTGGCGGTTGGTTTTGCAGAGCCAACAATCGACTATGGCCGAATTATTCCGGTGCGTGATCAACAGCGCACTATATTCCAGCATATGTACCAGCCAGATAACTATATCGGATTTTTAGAGCGCACAATTACGCTGATAGATGACGATGAACATGACGGTGTTGAAGTTGAGTACTTCTCACCAATTACATGGAAGTCAGAAACAATCTTGTGTTTACTCCCTGGTGACTTAGGTGTTAACCCTGAGAAGGTAAGAGCGTTTGGTATTACTAGTAGGGATAAAGCATATCAATTTGGCATGCGTAAGCGCCGAGCTCGCCGCTATCGCCGTACAAGCTTTAGCTTTAAAACAGAGATGGACGCATTAAATTCGCGTTATTTAGATTACAGCGCATTAGCTGATGACATACCAGGATATGAACAGACAGGACGGGTTGAATATATAGTAGGGCGCTCGGTTTATGTTGACGCTATATTAAAGTGGCAAAGCGGACAATCACACATCTTAGCACTAAGGAAGCCTGACGGTACTTTATCTGGCCCTTACACTGCGACTATCGGTTCATCAAGCAATGAAGTTATAATTGATAGTGACATAGACTTTGCACCAGTGTTTGATGGTTCAATGGAACCACCATTATATATGTTCGGGATTACAAACAAGTGGTGTAATGCTGTACTGATAAGAGATATCAAACCATCATCAGTTGATAAAGTTAATGTCACAGCAGAACTGTACGATGATAGAGTTTATCTTGACGATAATAGTTTAGCGCCTACTTAACATAATAAGGAAATAGAATGGACGATAAAAATTTGATGATACGTGTATTAGAGTGGGCGACTAAGCAAGAACAGTTCACCTTTCAAGAGTTATGTGCAGCGTTAGACTTAAGTGAAGTTGAGCGGCATCAATTGAAGTTATTAATTCATCATAAGTCTTTGCTATTTCATAACCACGGTACCTTTTATAGCTCAGTAGATAATGCAGATATAAAGATTTTCGCAAGTGCTGAGGATCACTTTAGATATTTAGAATATGTTGAGCTTAAAGAGGCAAGGAAATCATCTAAGGATGCAAATACGAAAGCTTTGGTTGCAATAAGTATCGCAGTTGTATCAACTTTAACCTCTATTGTGATGAGCATTGCTGCAATGAAATCAGATATAAACGTGCCAGATAAAATGTACGATATATTGGATAAATCACATACAAGCATTTTGAGAGAACTGAAAGAGGTAAGAAAAGAACAATCAGCATTAACGTCAAAGCTTGAGTCAAATAACTTATGTTTGATTAACTCAGATCCAACCTATAAATGAACTAGATTTTTGTTCTAATATATTAAACACTGTTCAAAATACTGAAAGCATCAGTTTTCGCGTTTTTCGTGGATTTCAGTGTTTAATTTTCGCGACTTGCATCAATTTTCATAAGGAACGGTTAATATTGTTGTCCAGTTAGTTGAATCGGGAGCATCACTTAATAAAAATCCATCAGGTGCGGTTGCCACTAAATTACCCGTGTTAGGGCTTAAATCAAATGCTGATAACGTTAAAGTTTTCACATTAGCGACGCCAATATAACGATCGTTCCATTGCAGTGTTTCAGGACTAGAAATAAAAGAAGTCGCTTCAATAATATAATCAGCTAAGACCTCTTGCTGTTGCAAACTTTTCATGGCTTCTTTTGCTATTAAAGTCGCGAAAAGTACTTGAGGGTGAGTGCTGTCTGCTGAAATGTAGAGTGATTCAGTCGCAGCTTGCTCACCGTACTTTTCAACAATTTCCTTTGTTTGCCCGGTTAAATCAACCATAGGAACGTCTAATAATACCGCGACTTCCTTCATCGCCGCAGGGTAGTTACCGCGTGCAAAAAGCTCTCCAGTGTTAACCGTTTCAAGATTATGTAGTCCTGAGTTTCTGATACTTTCGCCGCTAAAATATTTACGCACAATAGGGCTCATTAAAATGGGCACTGCGCCTAAGTCACGTGCTTCTTTTATATATTTTTTCAGGAATTGATAATAAGAGTGTTCGGTATCAAGGCAATCCTCACCATTGCTACTGCCATTACTACAGTATGCATAAGTGCCAAACTCTTCATAAGCATCCCCTAATTTTTGATCATTATGACCAAATTGAATAATTAGGTAATCACCCGTTTTTATTGTTTCTTTAACTAAGTTCCAAAGACCATCTTCGTAATAAAAACTACGAGAACTTCTGCCACCACGGGCCCAATTTCTAACGGTTGCTTTGTCACTCACGAACATAGGAACCTGTTCACCCCAGCCGGCTTGCGGTTTACGCGATTGGTCGTACTCAGTCATAGTCGAGTCACCAATCATATGAATGGTGATATCAGCAATAGGATCAACTGGATCCTCGGGGTCAACAGGCGGCTCAGGTTCAACAGGTGGCTCAGGATCCACAGGGTCAGTAACCACAGGGTCAGTAACTACAGGGTCAGTAACTATTGGATCTACAATAGTGGAGTCATCTGATGAACCTCCGCATGCACTTAAATAGAAGCATACTAAAAGTATGGATAATTGTTTGAGAAAAATTTTCATGTTTCTAATACCTTATTATTATCAGCGCACTGTTAACTCAAATGGCTATCAAGCATATTTAGTGAGCAATATTTTCAGTTTCTTGTTCTTATCTTTCTGAGTAGGGGCAAACTGAAAGTTTTGTTAAAATCAAACCTATCAGCCTCAACTGAAAACCATCGATGATACAGGGGAGACAATTAGAGAAGGCACAACCTCGTTAAATGAGGTTGTGCTTTTATAAAGTTAGAATGTACCTCTTAAACCCACTAAGAACTGGCGACCTGATGACAGGTTTTCGTAAGGGCGTGGCGTGTAAATATCATTCCACATATCTTGTTTTTCATCTGTTAAATTAACGGCTTCAAATGAAACACTCATTTTATCTGTTAACTTGTAGCGGGCAGAGAAATTAAGCTTCGCCTTTGCATCATAACCACGCACAAAGGTTGATTCATCTTTATATTCGTCTAAATATTGTTTGTTATAGCCACTTCGGTAGTTATAAGAAAAACGAGCCGACCAATCGTCTACTTGATAGTACAAGGTGATGTTGTATGTATTCTTTGATGTTTCTTCTTCTACTAAGTTAAGTTGCGTGCCATAAAATGGGTCTTCTATATCACGTGTATAATCAATATAGGTGTAGTTAGTTTGTAAACCTAAGGCATTAAATGGTTCAGGCAAGAAGGTAAAAGGCTGTTGATAAATAAATTCTGCGCCCCACATGCCTTCAGCATCGGTATTGACAAGTTGCGATACTTGCCAAGTCACAGTGCTAGGATCTGTGTCGCCAAGGTCGATACCAAGTCTATCAAGATCGGCTTGTGATAAAACTTGCTCAGAACTTGCTTTTGTTAAACCCGAAATATTTTTATAAAACAGTGATGTTGCAAGCAGCGATTCTTCAGCAAAGTACCACTCTAAACCAACATCATATTGTTTTGCTTTATAAGGCTTGAGTGACGGGCCTGCACCCATCTTAATTGTCGCTGACGGATCATCAATACTCGGCGTATTAATACTGATTGAAGAACGCAAATCAGATAGTTTTGGGCGAGTAATTGCGTGTGAATAACTAAAGCGACCGACTAAGTCCTCAGTGATATCGTAAGCAAGGTTTAATGATGGCAGCCATTCATCTCCTTCACTCACAGACTCACGCCAACCATAACCTGCAGCATAGTTTGCACCGTCGCCACGTCCCGCAGTGAAACCATCTTTGTAAATATGATCTAAATTTACGATACGACTGGTGTTTTTGTTATCAACATAACGCACACCAACATTACCACGTAGCTCTTTATCAAATATGTAGTTTCTGAAATCTAACTGGACAAATGCTGTAGCAACTTCTTCTTTAATATAATAAGTGCGTCTAAAATCTTCTTTGGCTTGAAAAAAGTTTGCCCCAGCAAAGGCGTTGTACATGGCATTATAATCAGGTGCTAACCAAGTACTACTGTTAAGCGTTGATGAACCAGGAATTGAAGCGTTGTTACCAAAACTTACACCTTGTTTATCTAAAGTGGTATTGAACAAGCTGCCATCAATTTGGGCTGCATCTAGCGATATAACACGCTCTTCTGCTATTGCGCCTGATGTTTTGTTTGTTTCTTTATTGATGTCTTTCCAGTTATTTAAATTATAGTGTTGTTCTGTTTCAAAACTACGCTGACCCACACCAAACTTAACCGTATATTCATCGTTAATCTCGTATGTAAAATCAACTCTAATAGTTTTGTTTTCACTTTCAATTGTTTGCGAGCGATTACGTACTAAACCAGCGGTGTAATTACTTGGATCTGTCATCACCGACGCTATTTCATCTTTACTATAATTCCCGCCAGATGGCTGACCTGCGGCAAATGCAAATGATGGCATATTAGTGTTTAACTCACCGCTACCAATCGCTTGTCCGCCCGGATTATTAATTAATGATAATGGGTCTATATTACTATCAAAACTATAGGCCACGGTAGATTGATTACTATCTAGGGCAAAGGTGGTCATATTCGGAATGTCTAAATCTGATTTACCCTGGCCTATTAGGAAGTTCATTTTAAAACGATCGTTAATAAACCAATTTCCAGTAAAGCTAACTTGATCAAAAGTTGATTCAGATGAATCCCGTCGTGTCTCTGAGCGAATAATGGAATTTGAATACGCACCTGCGACTATGGTGTTGTTGGCATCGACATAAATGTTTTCAGGGACGATATCTTTTTGATCTCGTAATAATACTTCGTAGTGATATTCTTCAGAATCATTATCCAAGCTTGCATGCAGCACATCTAAGTTGAATGAAAGGTCATCGGTAGGCGCATACTGAAAAGCAATTGTTGCACCAAGACGTTTTTGCTGTTTTGAATACAATGAATAGCGAGGAATTCGCGGTAAATATAGCCCATCTAAATTTTCATTGGTGTAATTCCCGTTTGGCATCAGTAATGTTTTAGGTGCTACGGTAAGATAATTTGAGCCACCTTGACCAACAGGTAAACCATCTTCGACAAAACTGGGATTGTTTACAGTCCAACGTCCAGTTGAAGAACCTTCACTTTGTACTGTGCCATCAGAGTATGCAATAGAGGCAAGTACACCAAACTTATTATCCCAGTTATTACTGAGCATAAAAGAAGCACGAGGCGATACATCCTCATCAACATCACTATAACGAGCATTGACATTGTAAGCGCCTTTAAAGCCATCATATTGAAATGGACGCGCCGTTTGTAAGTTTACATTCCCTGATATGCCACCGTCTTCAAGTTCAGCAGAAACGGTTTTATTAATATCTATTTGGGTAAACAGTTCAGATGCGAATACGTTAAAATCAAAAGCACGAGAGGTATTAGAACCACCAGCCGCATCAGTAGCAGCACCAGCAGATGCTGATTCCATGCCATTAATTGTGGTTTTAACGTAACGAGAACCTAAACCGCGAATGGTAATTTGACGACCTTCACCCGCATCCTCCTCAATAGAGATACCAGGTACGCGTGAAAGAGAATCTGCCACATTTAAGTCAGGAAATTTACCAATATCTTCTGCAATGATGGTTTCACGGGTGCCTACGGCTTCACGCTTAGACATTAAAGCGGCATTGATACTACCGCGAAAACCTTTTACTTCGATCACTTCAAGTTGATCATCAGCAACAGCTTCATCTTGAGGGGCTGCATATGCTAAGCCACTGGTCAATGCGCCACTGAGTATTAAATTGGTCATTAACTTACTAAGTTTAAAATTGTGTGTGCTGGTTGTCATAGTGGTTCCACGTTCTACTTATTGTTATTAAGTTAACATGACTTGAAAGAGAGTGTTTGTCATGTCCTTGTTCTGATTCTTATTGCACCTAACCTCATAATCCATAATGGGAAAAACAACGAGAAAGCAAGTAGCAAAGTGTTTGATTAAATGACTTGCTACCGGTGGCACAAAATGAAAAATATAGCGTTATTGATGCGATGTCAAATGAAAAACATAACATTATTCATCATTAATTTACATTTAGAACAGCGTACAAATACCATTCAAGTGCAACATTATCTATAAGTACTATGATTTAACTGATTATTTGCCACCGGTGGCATTGTATTTTAAATATAAATAATGGATGCGCTACTTTAGTCGTATAAAAACAATATAAGAATATTTTTGTTAGTATGTGAGTAATTTTTGATTATCAATTAAGAAAGGCAATTAACATTGAGTTGTTGGTATTGTGCGTAAAAAAACAGCTTAATTAAAATGTTAATTAAGCTGTTTACCTTAGGGGAGTTTAAAATTTAAATACTGTTTTACAAGTTGTAGCGTATTCCTAAAAAGAACTGTCGGCCGGTATGATTATATTCACGTGGTAAATCTAAACTGCCATCACCCGTTGTATACAGGCGTTCATACTCGTCGGTAAGGTTAATTGCTTCAAATGTTACGGTGACATTTTCATTAATATTATAAAAGGCTGATAGGTCAAAATGTGTTGGACCAGATGTCGCTTCTTCGGCATTACCATTGTTACCCGTGTAATCAGTGATGTAATTGTCGCGTTTATTCACTGAAGCACGAGCGCCATAGTTTTCTTCTTCATAATACAGGGTAAAGTTATAAGAATTTTTAGAAAGACCCGTAATTTCACCTGCAGAGACATACGTATAGTTAGACACTAACCCCATATTTTTTAACAACCCAGGTAGGAATGAAAAAGGTTGCTGATAAATAAGTTCAAGCCCTTTGATCACAGTTCCTTGACCATTTACAGGGACGAAATGTGTGTAAGGAGTAGTTCTAGGATCGAGTGCACTTGATGGATCATATTGCGGATCATTATCAATAAAGGGTAAATAAGCAGGATCGACGAGTTTTTCTTCACTATCACTTTTTATAAAAGAGCCAATATCTTTGTAAAACGCTGTTGCTGCTAATAGCGACTCTTCTGCAAAGTACCATTCAACACCAACGTCTGTATTGGTAGAGGTGAAAGGGTCTAAGAATGGGTTACCCGCACTAACAGTGCCGTTTAAATAAGAAAACGATGGATTACCAGGATTGAGTGAACTCAAACTCGGGCGGGTCATGGTTTTAGATAAACCCAGCCTTACAATCACATCATCGGTTGCATCAAGGGCTAAATTTAGCACCGGTAAAACATTGTCATAGCTATTGTCGATTGATACCGCATCAGTTTGAATAAAACCTGTTGATGTGGTTTCAGTTTTTACATAGCGAACACCTGCATTGGTGCGTAGTAGCATATCGGAAATTTCATATTCAAAATTAGTTTCCACATAGGCAGCCATTGTTTCTTCTTCAACTTTCCAGCTCTGCGCACTGCGTGGCACCCACTCTTTTACTAAAAGCTGTGAATTTATTGCATCAAAATCAGCCACTATAAAGGGTGATAACGTACCGTCATAACCGGTGCCAAAATCATCGTAGGGCATTAGCTGAGAAAATCCAGCTGCAGAATCTTGATCAGGAAAACCGTTTATTTGTGATTCATCGTAACTAACCGTTCTGTCGTTATAGGCAATACCGCCTTTGATATTCATCATATCCATCTCGTATGATAAATCAATTTTAGCGGTGTCATTTTCTCGTAGTACATCGGTTGCACGTAAGCGCCCATCGGCTAAATCAAAGGAGTTGGCATCTAGAGTATCGTAATCGTAATTCATCACAGCGGTATTATTGCTGGTGCCAAAATCCATCGATACTCTATGAGGTGTGTTATTGGTCATGTTATAACGATACTGTTCAGAGCGAGCATCCGATTCAGCAGTGCCCACCATAGCGTCTAATCGAAGGTAATCAGATAAGTGATATTTAGCTGAGAATACGTATTGTTGAAATTTTGTTTTTGAAATCTGCTGACGACTTTCTACTCGAGATTTAACGCCGTTAAATGTCGCTGCTTGGATCTGTTTTCCATTGTCAGCAATGGTAATCGATTCAGGAGTAATTTCGCTGAATGTGTTTCTAAACATCTCGAAAAAGTTGTACATAGTACGGTCATTATCAAGAGTTGAATGTAATGTATCTAGTGTAAGGACCAGATCATCGTTAGGAGCATATTGCAATGAACCGGTAAAGCCTAAACGGTCTTGTTCATTACCAAAAAAATCAGGGCGAGGCAGACGTGGCGTATATAAGCAGTTCACAGCATCGACTGTTTGACCTTCGAACTCACACTCCCCAGTATTGGGTGTGCCAATAACTTCAGTATTAGAGGTGTCAGCATAAATACCGCCACCATCGAGTACGGGGGTGGTCCAGCGCACAGTCCCAAAGCCTTCTTGGCGCACGGTGCGTTCAGATTTTGCGACAGAAAATAAAGCCCCGATTGTATCATCAGCAAATGTGTTGCTGATCATAAATACCATCCGTGGGTCGACTTCTTCAGTGAGGTCGTTATAACCGGCTTGCGCAGACGCTGCAACATGAAAGCCTGTTGTGTCAAACGGACGTGCAGAATACATATCAACAGTGCCCGCTATACCACCTTCTTCAGTTGCGGCCGTGGGCGTTTTTTGGATATCAACACGATTAAATAGTTCGGATGCAAATATATTAAAGTCAAATGCACGGCCACCATTTACGCCACCACCAGAGTCAGTGCCATCGGTACTAGCAGGTACTTCCATACCGTTTAAGGTAGTACGTGTAAATGCAGGACCTAAACCACGTAAGGTAATTTGCCGTCCTTCACCACCTTCACGAGAAATAGCTACCCCAGGAATACGTTGTAATGATTCGGCGATATTCAGATCAGGGAATTTACCAATATCTTCAGCCGCGATAGATTCAGTGGTATTTACTTCAAAACGTTTAGTTGCTAACGATTTATTTAATGATGATCTAAATCCAGTTACTTGAATTAACTCAATGTCATTTTGGGCTTTAGTATCTGTTTGTGGCTGTTCATCGGCTGCGATTGCATACGATGTTGTGCCCAGTAGTAAGGCACTAACAATGCAGTTAAGTGGCTTGAGAACGAACTTATTTGCAGTCTTCATTGTGTGTTCCTTTTTTATGCTGTTGATTTGAGCTTTTATTTTTATTACTTTATTTAGCCAGTAAAATGTAAGTCTATGATTAAAGGTCATAAAAATATAATTTGAAACGGTAGCAATGCCATGGAAATACATTTGCTACCGGTGGCAAACAAGTCAAGCTATATCTAAAAAAGCATATTGTCAAACCTAATAAATTACATTTTTTATGTTTTATTTACATTTATTTGGCAGTAAATGCACATTAAGTCTTGGTTTAATTTTATTCAGCACCATGATTTAACTTGTTATTTGCCACCGGTGGCAGTTGATGGTATGTTTATAACGACAACCACAATTAAGTAAAATTATTTTTTCACTCAATTACAAAAGATAATTTTATAAAGAGCTAAACTGATTTTTTAAAAACAATAAAGAGCGAGTAGAATGGGAAAATTAATAGCAGCAATATTTATCATGGTGAGTTTTTCAAGTATGTCAGCAACTACTAAAGTTCAGCTTTTTATGGCAGGGGATTCAACCATGTCAATTAAAGAAGTGAAGGATTACCCTGAAACAGGTTGGGGAATGCCCTTTAGTATCTTTTTTAATGACAGCATCGACGTTAAAAATCGTGCTAAAAATGGTCGTAGTACACGCACCTTTATCAGTGAAGGCTTGTGGGCGGGCATTATAAATGAACTTAATAAAGATGATTTTGTGATCATTCAATTTGGTCATAACGATCAGTCAAAACAGAAAGTAGACCGCTACACTACACCAGAGCAATATAAGCAAAACCTAGTTAATTTTATTGCTGAAGTAAGAGCAAAGCAGGCACAGCCATTACTGATGACCCCGGTAACGCGTCGTTATTTTGATGAAAAAGGTCAGATCAAGGACACCCATCCTATTTACGCTGATATAGTAAGAGATGTAGCTAAACAGACAGGGGTCGATTTTATTGACATGGAACGGGTGACCCAACAGTATTTTCAAAAGCTTGGTGGGATCAACTCACGCTTACGTTTTATGCATATAGCACCTAACTTACATCCAAATTACCCTATGGGCGTAGAAGATAATACCCATTTCAATGAGCTTGGTGCTCGAGAAGTTGCTCAATTAGTATTAACTGAAATGAAAAAAATAAATCACCCACTCGTTAAACAATTACGCATACCTGATCCAAAACATTTAAAATAAAAGTAATTATCTATAAATTTTTCGATTAAGCATGATGTAGCTAATAACGTATGTAGTTTATTTAGTGTAGTGTTATTGCATTGGATGGATGTAAATACATTCAATGCAATAACTTCTGTGCACTTAGCTTAATCGACTAGATTAATTGATTAGCTAAAATTAATGATTGAATTACCCCCCCCAACAGACCCATTAATGTAATGATGGTTAAATTATTTTGATTATCTGTATCACTTAATTAACGGCAATGAGGAGTACGCATGTCTGGGTTATCTGCAATACCGTTTTCTTTACTTGAGCTTAGCCCAATGAAAGAAGATGCCACCGTCTCAAGTACTCTTGCAAATAGTGTCGCTTATGCACAAAAAGCTGATGAACTCGGTTTTAACCGATTTTGGATGGCTGAACATCATAATATGCCGGGAATTGTCTGCGCGGCAACCTCTGTATTAATTGGCCACATAGCAGGGCAAACTAAAACTATACGAGTAGGTGCTGGTGGCGTTATGTTACCAAATCACCCGCCACTGATTGTTGCAGAGCAATACGGCACGTTAGAGAGTTTATACCCAGGGCGTATTGATTTAGGTTTAGGTCGCGCACCAGGTAGCGATCATATAACCAGCCGTGCTCTGCGCCGAGATGAACGACGCGCTGAAAACTTTGCCGATGAAGTCACTGAACTGCAAACTTTATTAGGCCCTTACGATGGTAGTCACCCTGTTCGCGCTATTCCTGGCGAGAACACCAATGTACCTATTTGGTTACTTGGTTCCAGTTTATACAGTGCGCAACTAGCTGCTAAAAAAGGCCTCCCTTATGTGTTTGCTGGCCACTTTGCACCGCGTTTTGTTTATGATGCAATCGCTTTATATCGCCGTGAATTTCAACCTTCTGAAGTGTTAGACAAACCGTATGTAATGCTTGGCTTACCGATAGTTGCAGCAGATAGCGATGAACATGCACAGTTTTTAGCAACCACGTCAAAACAGCGTATCTTAGCACTATTACGTGGTGATCCTTTATGGCTAAAAGCTCCCGTTAAAAGCATGGCTGGATTATGGAATGAGCAAGAGCAGGCTCAGGTTGAAAACTTTTTAGGATTATCTGTGGTAGGGAGTCCAGTGACCATTGCTCATAAGCTAAATATGATAGTCAAAGAGCTTGGTGTCGATGAGTTCATTTTTACCAATGATCTTTACCAAAGTAGCGACCGTCATCACGCGTTGGAGATTTTACGGTCAATAAAAGCATAACCACTGAAAATTAAGCTAAGGTACACTTAACCCCCGTTACAATACAGAAACTAGCTAATACACAATGTTTACTAGTTTCTGAACTCTACTTAAAAGTGCAAAACACAGCACTAATCTTATTTAAGCTTGCGTTCTGTTTTTATAATCAATTCGATTTATATAATCAATTTTAACGTTTGATTTAAACACATTAAAATGAAGGTATAAACCAATAAAGTAATTACAAAGGAAGGCATATTTTGAAACCTCAAGACCCCAAAATCACAAATACTTTCGATAAAACAGCATTGATCGCGGAAGGTGGTGGGCAACGAGGGATCTTCACCGCAGGTGTACTCGATGCATGGCTTGAACATGAATATGACCCATTCGATTTATTTATTGGTACTTCAGCAGGTTCACAAAACCTTACTAGCTATTTAGCTCGCCAAAAAGGGTATGCCAAACGCTTAATCAGAGGGCTTTCGCGTCACAAACGATTTTTTCAATTAGGCCGTGGTTTAGTTGGTAAACATATAGTCGACTTAGACTGGTACTTTGATAAAACTACCGAAGTTAACAGAGCACTTGATTTTAAAACTGCAAAAGCAAGTTTGGGTGAACGAGAGTTACTTATTACCGCCACTAATGCCCGTGATCGAAAACCTTATTTTTTATCACCAACCGGTGAAGGCCAGCAATGGCGAGATCTATTGAAAGCGTCAAGTGCACTGCCATTTTTATATAAACAAGGTGTAAAACTCACGCCATGGTTAAATGCATTAGCTGCTAATGAAATAGATAAAACCGACGTACACGCTGAGTCAGACTTTTACCTAGATGGTGGCCTTGCTGCGCCACTACCAGTGCGCGAAGCCTACAATCGTGGTGCACGTAAAATTGTGGTGATCCGCACAGTTGATCAAGACTTTCAAGCGCAATCGGCATGGGTAAACAAGTTAAAAGCGTTTGTTTGTGCATCAGGATATTGCCCAAAAACCTTAGATTACTTATTACAACACGAACAAGCGTATGAGGATGAGTTAGCATTTATTGCCAATCCTCCGAAAGATGTAGAAATAATACAAATTTTTGCAAACCAAAAGCTTTCGAGCAAATTACTTGGTAGTTCAACCAATGATCTACGTCGTGATTATAAATTAGGTTTATTGGCAGGTAATAACTATTTTACTGAGCAATACCCAGCAAACAATACCCACCCTGTTGCTGTGGCTAACTAATTGGTATTAATGAATTTATTCCTATCAGTTGTATGTGAGTTGGATAAGTATCATGTGTTGTTAGTTTGTAATTAATAAGCGAGTCATAAATGGCTCGCATTAACGACCCGAGGCCTGCATTTATAATTACTGATCGCTGCGCCAATTAAAACAAATGCCAATGCAATTAAAACTGACCATGAAAAATGTATTTGTTGAGCCATAACCAGTAACACGGTAGATAGTAGCGGTGTTAAAAAACTCAAAGAGGCGAGTAACGTTTTATTACCTCTTTTTAAAGCGATGTCCCATAAGTAAAATGCGCCACCGACAGGTCCTAACCCTAACAAAAAAATACCTACAGTCTGCGTTAATGAAAAACGTGTGACTGTTTGTTCAAAATATATATGTGCCAATAAGGCCAAAATAGCTACATAAAGAGAAAGCCAACCAATATCATCAACGTGATTATCAAAGCGAGTCATGAACAATGAATAACTCGACCATAATAGCGCACAACTCGCAGCAAATAGGTAGCCTAAAAAGTACTGGCTATTGATAGTAAAACCACTGCCATCACTAATTAAAAACACGATCCCTATAAAACCAACCAGCCCGCCTATAATCGCATTTATTTTGTTTTCAGACCGCGCGACAAAAACACCCAATAACAATGGCCATAAATATACAATCAGGCTAATTTCGATCAATGGTGCATATTTAAGTGCCATAAAATAACAAAAATGAAAACCAAATAAACCAACTATGCCAATAATTGTTTGCGCCTTACCAAGTGTAGGCAGAGTTAACAAAGGCTGCTTGGTAACAAGCCGTTTAATAAACAGCAATAAGAACGACACAAAGAAGCACATAAATAGTAATTGAAAAGCCGGTAATGCTTTAGTTAAATTACCTAACAATGCTAATGCGCCCCATAAAAAAATAGCTAATACGCCGAAAATTGTAGACATAGCAAACATTTAATTAAAAATTAATTGATAAAGGTAGTTTATCAATTTTACTATCTAACACTGTGCTTAAAAGGCGATATTGTTGACGCTAAAGCTGCTTTTTTAAGTCTCGTGGGGATTGTTTGAAGTAGCAAGTGAAGGCGCGACTAAAAGCTGATGGGTCGTTATAACCAACCTGTTCACCAATGACTGCTATAGGTAAATCAGAGTAACAAAGTAAGGAACGCGCATGTTCCATTCTTAATTGCGTGTGATGTTTAACCGGGCTGGTGTGCATACATTGCTTAAAAACCGCTTTGAATTGAGTAACACTTAAACATGCAACCGCAGCCATATCATTCAATGTATAGTCTATCGATAAATCTTTTTTTATTAATAACAAAACGTTATTTATCCGCGGATCAATAGTCGCATTGGTAGTTTGTTGCCTGAGTAACACCAAAAATAAATTAAAACATAACGCTGCTTCATCTATGTTAGTTACACCTTGCAACTGCTTTTGGGTAAAACTTAGATAGCTCATTAATTTATCGTCAATACTGAAACAGGGGGCATTCATCGTCGTTAAGTTATTAGGGAGCTCTAATAAATCGGCCACTATAAAACGCGCATTTTCATCTGATTTAAACGCATGTAGAGTATTTTTAGGGATCACAACACATTGACCAACACCAACAGGCGCCGCGAAATTATTCATTTCAAGTTCTATATAGCCACTAAGTGGTAAAACAAGTTGGTGATAGTGGTGCTGGTGGCTGTGGATTTTTCGTGTGTAATATCGAATCGATAAGCTATTCATCTATTAAATTTAATAATTGCTATGACAAACAATCATGAAGGGAATTGTAGGGTGTTGTAAATAACTTTTTGTTATTTTAATACACTCAATACTTGCTAATTTATATCAGCAAGATAAAGTATTGCCAACTAAATATTCTTAAATTCAGCATATGTATTCTATTGCAGGTTGAAAAATAATAACAAGGGCAAACATGTTTGATTTAATCGTAGGCAGTATAAATAACCTACTTTGGGGTGAAGGACAAATACTGATCTACATTTTACTGTTTACAGGTATTTGGTTTTCAGTACGCTTAAAACTGATTCAAATTTTAAAATTTAAACACATGTTCAGCCTTCTCAAAGGCAGTAGCAAATGCAATAAAAACGACATTAGTTCGTTTCAAGCACTGTGCACCGGATTAAGTGCGCGGGTTGGAACTGGCAATTTAGCCGGTGTTGCTGTTGCGATATCATTAGGTGGCAGTGGCGCCATATTTTGGATGTGGGTGATTGCCATACTGGGCATGGCGACCGGTTTTGCAGAAAGCGTACTTGGCCAAGTGTATAAAGTACGTGATAGCCAAGGCGAATTTAGAGGTGGCCCCGCTTATTATATTCAACAAGGAATAGGCAGCCGTAGTCTCGCTATCGCGTTTGCGTTGTGTTTGTTCTTAGGTTATGGCTTTACTTTTAGCGCGATGCAAACCAACACCATTACTGATGCGCTTAATTTCGCTTTTGAAATTCCAACCTTATATTCAGGCATAGTCATAACCCTGCTTGCAGGCTCTATTATACTCGGTGGCTTTAAAGCTATTGCCCGCTTTGCTGAGCGAGTAGTGCCGGTGATGGGCATTGTATTTGTACTGGCAGCTGTGATTATTACCTTGATTAACTTCACCCAAGTGCCTGCTATGTTGACGGATATATTCTTATCTGCTTTTGGGCTGCAAGAAGCCGGTGCAGGCGCAATGGGCGCGGCAATCAAAAACGGTATTCAACGTGGTTTATATTCTAATGAGGCTGGCGCAGGCAGTGTACCGCATGCATCAGCAAGTGCGTCGCCCATTCCAAATCACCCAGTAACGCAAGGGTATATTCAAATGCTTGGGGTGTTTTTTGATACTATCGTGTTGTGTAGTTGTACCGCTGTGATTATCTTACTTGCTGATATTGATATCAGTGGTGAGATGGCAGGCATTCGCTTAACACAAGCGGCAATGACCGCACATTTAGCACAAGGGGGCGTGTACTTTGTAGCAGCAGCCATTACTTTATTTGCCTTTACCTCGGTAGTGGCTAATTACGCTTATGCCGAAAGTAACCTACATTTATTTAAGCTCGATAATAAAGTAGGGCGTGGCATTTACACATTTTTATATCTATCAATGATGATGTGGGGGGCGTCTGCCACATTAAAAGAAGTATGGGATTTAGCCGATATTGCCTTAGGGTTAATGACAGTGGTTAACGTTATCGCTATTATACTGTTAACGCCGACTATTTTGTCTGTCACCAGCGATTACCACGCACAAAGAGACAAAGGTTTAGAGCCCGAATTTAAAGTAAAAGATGTAAAAGTACAGGGCAAATGCGAAGACGGCATTTGGGACTAATTCAGCATACTTAACTATAAAAAGCGGTTTTATGGCAACATAAAGTTGCTTTTTGTCTTGCATAAATATTCACTTTTAGTGTTGTAAAAGTAACTAAAGCAACCAAAATAAAAGGCACAATTTTTAGATGATCGAGATTCACGCAGGGAAAACAGCGGCTAAAATTATTAACGAACAGGGCTTTAAACCTGAACTTTTCACCTCTTTTTTAGGTGCAAGTGGCGGTCCTAAATGGTTTACATTATTTGGTTTAGATAGATATATTTTTGGTGAATTTTTTAAAAACCGATCATCGCAACTCAATTTAATTGGATCATCAGCTGGAGCATTCAGATCTGCATGTTTTTCACAAAATGATCCCGTTGCGGCCATTACGCGGTTAGCAAAATCATACAGTGAAACGCGCTACTCAAATAACAAACCAACACCGCAAGAAATAACAACCAAAGCTCGTGCTTTACTAGAAGATGTTTTTGGTAATAATGGAGTTACAGAAATAATCAATAACCCGGTTTTTAAATCACATTTTATTGTCGCAAAATCCAATGGCTTAGTAGCGAGTGAACTAAAAGCATTGCAGTTACTCGGACTTACCAAAAGCTATTTAAGCAATCGTGTAAACAGACGATTTTTAACAACCCAATACGAACGCGTTATTTTTCAAGCGCCCAACAGTGAATTGGCAGTTAAAGACAGTTATAAATTTAAAACCACACATATAGATTTAACCACTGACAATTTAAAAGATGCGTTACTGGCATCGGGATCAATACCGCTAGTAATGCAAGGTATAAAAAATATTGCCGGCGCGCCTGCAGGCATGTATCGCGATGGTGGTATTGTTGATTACCATTTTGATTTAAAAATTAACAACCCAGGTTTAATTTTATACCCGCATTTTAATAGCGAACCAAAAGCAGGGTGGTTTGATAAAAATTTAAAACGTAAAGTCACGTCACAAAACTACGACAACGTGGTAATGATCACCCCATCAAAACAATTCATCGCCAGCTTACCTTATGGAAAAATCCCAGACCGCACCGACTTTACTGATCTCGATGCCGACACCCGAATCAAATACTGGCGAACCGTGTTTAGTGAAACCGAAAAATTAGCTGACGCGTTTGATCAAAACCTATCAAACCAGAAAATTGATTTGAAGATAATTAATTGATGTTTCTAAAGTGAGAAAATATTTTAGACTATTGATTTATAATTTCCGGTACAAAATATGAAATAAAAGGGCAGAAAGCCCTTTTTTAACAATGAATTAGTTATTTATATTCAACTCAAAATGTAAATCTACATATCATCTGAAAGGTGTAACTTATCAATATCAGCCTCTATATGAAAAGTAACATCATTAAAGATATTTCCATTATAATCTAAATAAAAACCACCCCGAACCCAGAAACAATCTTTACGCTTAAGATTATTTGGGTCAATAGAGAACTCTCTAAAAAGACAACTAATATCAAGCTCAATTCTTTTACCAGACCGTTTTGCTTTTAAAACTTCACAACCATTGTTAAAACTATAAATACAGAATTCAGAATTATCTTTTAGGTTTTTTATTTCTTTAAAGAGAATATTTAAGTCGTCAATGATTTCAAAGGAAAAGACTATTCTTTCAGTGATATCATTCTTAAATAAATACGGCCTAAGTAAATGAACATCATTAGATATAAATTTTTTAGTCATTTCAATGTGATCTGTAATTATCCAGCCAGATATGTTTTTTGAAATAATCCGATTATCGATTTCAAGCTTTATATTTAAATCAACTTTTTCATTTTGTGCATGTATAATTTTGTGGCATTCAGTACATATTAAAACACATTTATCTAATTCTTTGAGTTGAAGAGTATAAAGCTTTTGCTCGATTAAATTTTTATAATTTGATGCTTTTAATTCAGGATTTATGTGATGAAATTCAAACATACGGTTGAGAGTTTTATATCTTTTAAGCACATCCGATATTGACTTACCACAATGGTCACACCCATTTCCTTTATATTCATATAAATGTTTCTTTGACATATACGACTCCTTTTTAGCTTCCAGTCTTCGAAGATATATCTCCGATTATATCTAAAAGTTGACTTTGTAGGTCAGATAAATACATATCTTGAGTTTTATTTTGCTCATTAAGTGTCTTTTACATGCTATCATGTTCCTTTGTTGACCATTTATATCGGTATACGAGTTGAAGATCTGATGGTTTAACTTTTCCCCACAGTGGTGGCATTATGTGGTCGTGATAGAAAATTCTACAATCTATCAATGAGTAAGTAGAAGAAAATAGGCTAAGCGAATTATTAAAGTTAGCTAATAACTGACGCACTCGGTAAAAGTTTAATTATAAAAAATTAAACTGAAATTAGTTGAAAACCTTAAACGATCGATTATTTTTTGGCTGATGGCTGATGGCTGATGGCTGATAGCCTATAATCTATCTTATGTTAAATAGCGTAAAGTAAATTAAAGTGGGCGTAATTATACAAACTAGCCCACTTTTAGCAGGGTTTTACTGGCTTAATTTAGCTCAGAATCTACCCAGAATTTAGTGCCTTTTAGTACAGCTTGTAATGCAAGGCCATTTTCGGTTAATGAATAAACAGTTACTTGATCTGCAATGGCTTCGGCAACAAGTGCACCGCCTTTATCTTGGTATTTTGCCGCTGCATCGGCATTGCCACCGAAGGCCCAACCATTTTCAATAAAACGATTTAACGCAGCTTGATTATGAAAAACCATTACAACGTTAAAGTCTTTAACACCTAAACCAAGTCCTAAACCAGCTTCACCCATATTCATATAAGTGGATTTACCCGTCAAATTATTTTTAACCACACCATAGCCGCCACCAAAGCTGGCTAAAACAACATTGACATTAGCATTATCAAATACTGCATAACCAGCGGCATTTTTAATTTGCTCTTTAACATCTGGTTTTTCTTTGTATAATTTACTGAGTGTATCTGCTCGCATATTTTGCACTAGATTACGCTTTTCAGTTGGAGAAGCACTACCTGTTGTAGCACAACCAGACAGGACTAATGTTAGTGCAACTAAACTTAAAACTATTAACTTTTTCATATGCCTTCCTTAAACCAGCAACATTGCTTTGGTATTATCTGATTAGCTTAACAATATAATCATTCACTAAGTCCAATACTAGACAGTATCGGACTTTAAAGTTAAACTGTAACTACTTTATTTTATTAGAAATAACTATATTATGCTTGTTGCTTTGGTCGATACATTAAAACAATTACGGTATCAAATTGCCCATCTTGAAGATGATACAATGCAATCAGAATACCCAGAACTTGCCACCTTTATACAGCAAGTTGGCTTGACTGTCGCTGAATCTAAGCAAGAATTAGTATTTTTGTATCAATTTTTATATGTTTATGGTCGAAAATCAGAAGCGACCTATAATCGTTTTCGGAACGAACTCGAACGCTTTTACCTATGGTCTTGGTTAGTCGCAGAAAAATCAGTATTTGAATTAAAACGTGAAGACATAGAAGCCTATGTCGATTTTATGGTCGAACCCGATAAAAGCTGGGCGATGACTTCAGTGCAGTGGCGCTATAAAGATGAGCAAGGGATCCGTAGATTAAACGAAAATTGGCGCCCTTTTATGCTCAAAGAATCTATTGCTAGCCAACAAACATTAGCTGCCATGTTTACTGCTTTAAATGTATTTTACAAGTTTGCTATTTTAGAAGAAAAAACCTTTGCTAACTTTGTACCGGTTGTAAAAAAGAATAGCCCTTATTTAGTTGTGCAATCACAAATAAAAATTCCTGATACCTTGAGTGATATTCAATGGGAATATGTATTTGGTGTCACACGTGATAAGTGTGAGCAACAACCTGATCTTGAAAGAAATTTATTTACCTTAGCGTGTTTAAAAGGTCTTTATTTACGGATCTCTGAACTATCAGAGCGACCACAATGGTCGCCTGTTATGTCTCATTTTTGGCAAGATAATGATGGCTTTTGGTTTTTAAGAATTATGGGTAAAGGAAATAAATTACGTGATGTCACACTCAGTGAAGATTTTGTAACTTATTTAAAACGTTATAGGTTGTACCGAGGTTTACCAGCCCTGCCCCGCGTTGATGAATCTGATCCATTGGTGCATAAAATTCGTGGTCAAGGCGGAATGACCGTTCGACAAATTCGTCGCTTAGTTCAACAAAGTTTTGATTTAGCCAAACAATCTTTACTTGATGATGGCTTTACTGATGATGCCGAGCAACTAGAATCGGCAACAGCGCATTGGCTCAGACATACTGGTGCTACGCATGATGCACAAACTCGCCCTTTAAAACATTTATCAGAAGATTTAGGACATGCAAAAATTGCCACCACCGATCAAATATATATTCAGACAAATATCAAAGAACGAGCAAAATCTGGACTTAAAAGGAAAATCTAAATGGAATATGTTGTATTAGCTGCAGTGGGTTTAGCCTTTTTAATTTATTCATTATCTATGCATCAATTAGAGCGAGCTGAAATTACCGGACCTATGTTTTTTGTTATTATCGGTGCGTTGATCGGGTTTATGCTACCAAGTAAAACGGCATATTTAACCAGAGACTTAGATCACTTATTACCTTTAATAGAATTAACACTGAGCATATTTTTATTTACTGATGCGGCAAAAACCAAACTGATGGTTTTAAAACACAGTTTTCAATACCCTAGCCTATTACTTTTTATTGCTTTACCACTTACCTTGTTTGCTGGAATTATTATTGCGAGTTTAATGTTTACCCAGCTAACACTTATTCAAGCTGCACTAGTTGCAATAATATTAACGCCGACAGATGCAGCGCTTAGTAAAGGATTATTAAATAGCAGCGCGGTGCCTGAAAAAATTCGTGAAGGGATCAATACTGAAAGTGGTTTAAACGATGGTTTATGTGTGCCAATATTTTTAGTCTTGATGTTGTTAGCAAAAGAGCCTGCATCTACATTTTCGGTTTTTGAGACGGTCATTGTTTTTGCGCGTGAATTAGGTGTGGCTATTCTGGTTGCAGTTGCTGCGATGGGATTGATCATTCCCGCGATTAAATTTGCCATGCAACGTCATTATTTTTCAAATAATAGTAGCCCATTTTTAGTGGTTGGTATGGCAATGGCCATTTTTTCAATCGCACAAAGTTTACATAGCAGTGGTTTTATTGCGGTGTTTGTTGCTGGATTATTTTTTGATAGATTTACAGATCAGGCTTTACGCTTAAAACTCGTTGAAGATAGTGAACACATCGCGGACTTTACTGGTTTGTTGATCTGGTGTTTATTTGGTTTTGTGTGCAGCTATTTAGTTTTGCCAGAATTATCATGGGCACTTGCTGTATTTGCACTACTGAGTACAACGCTTATTCGAATTATCCCTGTGATGTTGTCACTACAATTTACTAAATTAAAAATGAAAGAACGTTTTACTTTTGCTTGGTTTGGCCCGAGAGGCTTAGCATCTATTGTATTTACTTTAATGGTGATCGATAGCGGCATCGAAAATAAATACCTTATAGCTACGATTGCTATGACAACTATTTTATTTAGTGTTTTTATTCATGGTATGAGCACCAAGCCTATTGCTGATAGTTATTTAAAATAAAAAAACGATATAAAAAATGCCGCATTCCTTTTTAAAAGCGTGCGGCATTTTTATATTAAATGTTATTGCTTAGCTTATCTGCTAGTAGTTCTATTGGGTGTTTTGGTTTGAATTTTTCATAGCGTTTAACTTGGCTACGACAAGAAAAACCGGTTGCTAATAATTGCTCAGGTTTATTTTTCTCTACAACACCTTGCCAACTCATTTCATATAATGCTCGAGAATTTTTTTGGTTTTGCGCTTCATGTCCATATGTACCTGCCATACCGCAACACCCTGTTGCTGTTGTATTAAGTTTTAGGCCTAAGTCAGTAAAAATTGTTTGCCATACATTCGCCGCTTTTGGTAAAGCGGTTGTTTCAGTACAATGACTTAATAACGTAAATGTTATATTGCTATCAACTTTGTTAGCTAATGATTTAAAAGATTGTGTTGCTAACCATTCATGAGCAAGTAGCACTTCAAATTCACCACGTTCATCACCTAAAATAGAATTATATTCATCCCGATAACACATTACTAATGATGCATCTAAACCTACAAGTGGTGCATTTATTTCAGATAATGAATTTAAAAATGTTGCTGCATTTTTTGCTGTGATCTTAAATTCATTTAAAAAACCTTTAACGTGTTGCGGTTTTCCATTTGGCTTAAACGGTAACAGTATTGGCTTCTTACCTAGTGCGGAAATTATTTTTATAAAACTTTCTACCAGCTCAGCTTCATAAAAACTGGTAAACGGATCTTGCACAATTAGTACATACTCACTTTGTTGCTCGGGAGATAAGCCTGAAAGTTGTGCAAAATTAAATTCGTGTGTTTTATTAATCCGTTTTGTTAAACGTGGTGAACTAAGCACGGGTGTATCAACATAGCCAACAGATTTTTTTATTAATGAGCTGACTAATTTAGTTTTTACAATTGGGTTTATTACATTTGAAAATTTGGCCATTAATGGTGCACTGGCTTCAATATTACCAACTAGATAATCTTTAAGTGGGCGGGCGTAGTAACTGTGATAATAATTTAAAAAACGTGATCTAAAAGTCGGTACATCAACTTTTATTGGGCACGCTGTGGTACATGCTTTACACGCTAAACACTCATCCATTGAGGCTTTAACTTCATGAGAAAAATCATATACGCCTTTCTTTTTATCGCGGCTATGTTGAAAACGTTCCCACCAGGTGATCACTTCACCTTTGTTAAGTTCTTTTTCAACCTCAATTAAATCAATCTCTTTTGCTTCTTGTAAACGCAGCCATTCGCGCATTAAACTTGCGCGACCTTTAGGTGAATTACGACGATCACCGGTTACTTTATATGATGGGCACATAGGAGAGTTTTCATCATAGTTAAAGCAAATACCATTACCATTGCATGTCATTGCATTATTAAAACTAGTTTTAACATCAACCGAAATTTGTCTGTCGAACCACGCACGCTTTTGACCGTCAACACTGACTAGTGAGTCCTTACTTTCAATCGGAGTACATATTTTTCCGGGATTAATCCTATTGTTAGGATCAAAAGCTGATTTTATAAGTCGTAATTGCTTAAATAAATGCTCACCAAAAAACTCAGGGCCATATTCACTTCTATACCCTTTGCCGTGCTCGCCCCACATTAAACCACCGTATTTAGCTGTGAGTTTAACAACTTCATCAGAGATCACTCGCAGTAATTTTTCTTGTTCGGGATCACACATATCAAGTGCCGGTCTAACATGTAATACACCGGCATCAACATGACCAAACATGCCATATTGTAAATTATGGCTATCGAGCAAAGCTCTAAATTCAACAATATAATCTGCAAGATTCTCAGGTGGTACGGCGGTGTCTTCAGCAAACGCCAAAGGTTTTTGTGCGCCTTTAACATTACCCAACAAGCCAACTGATTTTTTACGCATGGCATAAATTTTTAAAATATCAGTCTTACTGCTGGTAAGTTGATAACCAATTACGCCGTTTTTTTGTTGTGCAACGCAATCATCGAGTAATGCACATAGCGACTCAACTTTGTCTTTTATGTCATCAGGCGATACAGCATTAAACTCAACCATGTTAAGCCCTTGCATATCTTTATTTGGCACATCGGTTATTAAGTCCGATACTGAATGCCAAATTATATCTTCACGTGCAAGATTTAAAACTTTGCTGTCAACGGTTTCAACTGAGGTAGCACGGGCATCGACCAAAAATGGTGAATGCCGCAGTGCCGAATCAAAGCTATCATACTTGATGTTGATTAAGGTTTTGAATTCAGCAATAGGTGTGATGTTTAATTTAGCCTCAGTAACAATACCAAGCGAACCTTCTGAGCCAGTTATTAGCCTACTCATATCAAAGGTTTGTAAGTCATCACTTAGCACATGTTCTAAGTCATATCCGGTTAAAAAGCGATTTAAACGTGGAAACTTGGCTAAAATTGCATCCCGCTCAGACAAACAAATATCAAGCACTGTTGCGTACAGTTTACCGATTGTAGTGTTTTGTTCGGCAATTAGTTTGGCTTTGTCAATGTCTATTGGTGTCGTTGACATTTGTGTGCCATCGACTAAATAAGTGGTAAGTCCTAAAACATGAGCGCTAGTTTTACCATACACCAGTGAGCCTTGTCCTGATGCATCGGTATTAACCATTCCGCCGATTGTTGCGCGATTACTCGTTGATAAATCAGGTGCAAAGAAAAATCCATAAGGGCGTAAAAAATCATTTAGTTGATCTTTAATCACGCCCGTTTGCACTCTAACCCAACCTTCTTCAGGATTAATTTCGAGGATTTCTCGCATATAACGTGATAAATCGACTACGATCCCGGGAGTTAATGATTGACCGTTGGTGCCTGTACCACCGCCGCGAGGTCCAAAAGTCAGCGATAGATAAGGGTCTTGTGCAGCAGTTTGCAGAGCAATTTGAATATCTTTTTCAGTTTTAGGAAAAATAACACTTTGCGGTAACTGCTGGTAAATACTGTTATCAGTTGATGCAGTTATACGAGTGGCATAACTTGCATCAGTGTCGCCAGTAAACCCTTGTTTAATTATAGTTTTTAAGTAACTTGCGACTAAATCGGTCGCGGCATCTTGTTGGCTAATAGTTGCTATCATGACGGTAGTAAATTAAGGCATTTGTTCGATTATATCATGCTAAAGAGCAATAGAAATTGAAGATTTTACAGTTTGTAACACTCTTTTTATCGTAAAAAGACTGTGATTACTTATACTCATAGTAGATGCTTAATTGCGAGGGAATTGAAATGAAAAAATGTGTATTAGTTTTAGTCGGCAGTTTATTTATGTTGCTGGGATTATTTTTTGCTATTGTACCAGGCCCTTCTTTGATCTTTTTTATTGCAGGGCTTATGTGTTTCTCTTTTTATTACCCTAAAGCACGCCATTATTTAGCAATTTGCCAAAAAGCGCTGACAAAATCTTGCGCGTTCTTAGATAAGAAGTTAGCCCGATAAAAGTTATAAATAGGCTATAACATATTGAGTAAACAAAAATGCCAGCAATAACGCTGGCATTTTTTATACTTTAACGATTATTTTGCTAATTTTTTAGCAAGGTATAACCAAGTTTCAAGTACTGTATCTGGGTTTAGTGAAACAGAATCAATTCCCTGCTCTACTAACCACGCAGCAAAGTCTTCATGATCTGATGGACCTTGACCACAAATACCAACATACTTTCCTTTTGCTTTGGCAGTTTGAATTGCCATAGAAAGTAGTTTTTTGATTGCAGGGTTACGCTCATCAAATAAATGGGCAATTAATCCTGAGTCACGGTCTAAACCAAGCGTAAGTTGCGTTAAATCGTTTGAACCGATTGAAAAGCCATCAAAATGTTCTAAAAATTCATCAGCAAGTAATGCATTTGATGGAAGTTCACACATCATGATTACTTTTAAGCCATTTTCGCCACGTTTAAGACCATGTTCTTCAAGTAATTCAATAACACGTTTACCTTCTTCAAGGGTACGTACGAATGGGATCATGATTTCAATGTTGGCCATATCCATGTCGTTACGAACACGTTTGATTGCTTCACACTCTAGTGCGAAACAGTCACGGAAATCTTCCGAAATATAACGTGCTGCGCCACGGAAACCAATCATTGGGTTTTCTTCTTCAGGCTCGTATTGTTGTCCGCCAACTAAGTTAGCATATTCATTTGATTTAAAATCAGACATACGAACAATTACACGCTCTGGTGCAAATGCACAGCCTAAGGTCGAAATACCTTCAACTAATTTAGCAATATAGAATTCAACCGGTGATTCATAACCTGCAATCATCTGTGTGATTTCAGCTTTTAACTCATCTGTTTGAGCATCAAAATTTAGCAATGCTTTAGGATGCACACCAATCATACGGTTGATAATAAATTCAACGCGCGCAAGACCAACACCTGAGTGTGGTAAGCGTGCAAAATCAAATGCACGATCTGGGTTACCAACGTTCATCATGATTTTCATTGGTAGTTCAGGCATTTTATCGACACGTGAAGTGAGGATTTCAAAATCTAAAATACCTTCATAAATAAAGCCAGTGTCGCCTTCAGCACATGATACGGTTACTTCTTGGCCTGCTTTAATTAGGTCAGTTGCATTACCACAGCCTACAACTGCTGGAATACCTAACTCACGGGCAATAATTGCCGCGTGACATGTACGACCACCACGATTAGTTACAATCGCTGCAGCACGTTTCATGATAGGTTCCCAATCTGGATCAGTCATGTCGGTTACTAAAATGTCACCTTGTTGAACTTGATCCATTTCTTTAATCGAATCAAGTACACGAACAACACCTGAGCCAATTTTATGACCGATGGCACGTCCTTCAACGACAACAGCACTGCTGCCATTTAGTTGAAAACGCTCCATAACATTCGTATCTTCGTTTGAACGAACTGTTTCAGGGCGAGCTTGTACAATGTATAGCTTGCCGTCATTACCGTCTTTTGCCCACTCGATATCCATCGCGCGGCCATAATGTTTTTCGATGATCACAGCTTGCTTTGCAAGCTCTTGAACTTCGGCATCGGTAATTGAGAATTTATTTGAAAGGGCTGCATCTACATCTACGATTTCTACTTGTTTACCATGCGCTTGATCGGCAGAGTAAATCATTTGAATCGCTTTTGAGCCAATATTACGGCGCACTACAGATGGCTTACCTTTAGCAAGTGTTGGTTTATGAACATAAAATTCATCAGGGTTTACTGCGCCCTGTACAACCATTTCACCTAGACCATAACTTGAGGTGATAAACACGACATCTTCGAAACCTGATTCAGTATCAATACTGAACATAACGCCAGACGATGACTTATCAGAACGTACCATGCGTTGAATACCCGCAGATAATGCTACGCCGCGATGATCATAACCCTGGTGAACACGGTATGAAATGGCACGGTCATTGAAAAGCGATGCGAACACATGCTTGATGGCGACCATTACTGAGTCGATACCACGTACATTTAGGAAGGTTTCTTGTTGACCTGCGAATGATGCATCAGGCATATCTTCAGCTGTTGCTGATGAACGTACTGCGAATGAAACATCGTCTGCTGCATTGCCGTGGAGTTGGCTGTATGCGTCGCGAATGGCTTGGTCTAAATTAGGTTGGAATGGGGTGTCGATAATCCACTGACGAATATCAGCGCCGACTTTTGCTAGTGTATTTACATCTTCCACGTCCAGTGTGTCTAAAATGTCGTGGATCTTTGCATTTAGTCCTGATTGCTCAAGAAACTCATTAAATGCGTCTGCGGTAGTAGCAAAACCACCTGGGACTTGTACACCAGCGTTTGCTAGGTTAGAAATCATTTCGCCGAGTGAGGCATTTTTGCCGCCAACACGAGGAACATCTTGCATACCAAGCTCTTGATACCAGAGAACGTATTCTTGCACGGATCTTTCTCCAAAAAAACAAATTGTAGTAATAACTGTGAGAGTTAAGAAAGAAAACCTTCTAAAAAGGTCACCTTCATTCTACACTGGCAATAGACCTTACGTAAACCGTAGGGTGGCTATTTTAACTATTAAACGTAATAAAAAGGTTAATATGAGAACTGCATTTTATATTTCTGACGGTACAGCTATCACTTCTGAAGTATTTGGCCACGCCACTTTGTCATTATTTCCCGTTGAATTTAATCATAAAACTATCCCTTTTGTTGAAACTGAAAAAAAAGCGAACGAAATAAAAGCATTGATCAATGCAACGGCACAACGCGAAGGCGAAAAGCCATTGGTTTTTTTTACTTTTGTTAATCACAATTTAAGTGAAATTATTCGCTCATCGACCGCCGTTACTTATGATTTCTTAACTACATTTAGTGAGAAAATTGAGCAAGAACTAAAAGTAGCGCCTGTGCCTAAAATTCATCGTACTCATTCAATGCATGAAAAAAGTTATGACTTTAGAATTGATGCCGTGAACTATGCGCTTACTAATGATGACGGCGCTAATATTAGTAACTATGCTGAAGCCGATATAATTTTGGTCGGCGTAAGCCGCAGTGGTAAAACGCCAACTAGTTTATATTTAGCGCTACAGTATGGTATTAAAGCAGCTAATTACCCTATCACTGAAGAAGATTTAGATTCGGGTAACTTACCACAGTGCTTAGTAGCCTATAAGCATAAGCTGTTTGGTTTAACGATTGATCCAGTCAGGTTGGCTGATATTCGCCAACGCCGTATGGCTAATTCAAAATACGCATCACTTAAGCAATGTCGAATCGAAGTACGCGAAGTTGAAATGCTGTATAAAAAACATAAGCTGGCGTATTTAAATTCGACCCATCACTCTGTAGAAGAAATTTCTGCTAAGATCATTTCTGATACTAACCTTGAGCGACGTAAGTACTAACTTCAATATAGCTAATTATAGTTCCACAAGGTATAAAAATAATATCGGACATTAAAAAAGCCGCATCTGCGGCTTTTGATTTTTTGGACTAACTCTACTTACGTGCGTCTTTTAATAAATCTGCAACTAAGAAGCCAAGTTCTAATACCTGATCAGCATTTAAACGTGGGTCACACTGTGTGCGATAACGCTGTGCTAGATCGTCATCAGATAATCCGTAAGCACCACCAGTACACTCTGTAACATGTTGGCCAGTCATTTCTAAATGAACACCACCTGCATACGAGCCCTCAGCTTTATGAACTGCGAAGAACTGGCTGATCTCACGCAAAATATTGTCAAAGCTTCGGGTTTTATACCCTGATGTCGCTTTTTCAGTATTTCCGTGCATTGGATCAGAACTCCAAATTACTTTACGGCCTTCTTGTTGAACGCGACGTACTAAGGCCGGCAACTTTTCAGGAAGTACATCAGCACCCATACGTGTAATTAATGTTAAGCGCCCAGGGATGTTATCTGGATTAAGCGCATCAATTAAACGAATTAAGTCGTCAGGATCCATTCCTGGGCCAACTTTTACCCCAATTGGATTTTTAATACCTTTAAAGAATTCGATATGTGCATGATCAAGTTGGCGAGTACGTTCACCAATCCAAACAAAATGTGCTGAGCAGTCATACCAATCGCCAGATAGATGATCACGGCGAGTAAGCGCTTCTTCATACCCCAGTAATAACGCTTCATGAGAGGTGTATAAATCAGTCTCTTTAAGGCTTGGTGCAATTGTTGAGTTAATACCGCACACTTCCATAAACTCAAGCGCATCTTGAATCTTATCCGCAAGTTGTTGGTATTTTTCTTTAAGTGGGTTTGCGGCAACAAAACCCATGTTCCAGCGATTTACCTGATGTAAATCTGCAAGTCCACCTTGTGCAAATGCGCGTAATAAATTTAATGTTGCTGCACTGTGATGATAAGCCGTCATTAAGCGTTGTGGATCGGGAATACGCGCTTGTTCAGTAAACTCAAAATTATTTACGATATCACCACGGTATGAAGGTAAAGATACCCCATCAATGGTTTCTAAATCTGCTGAGCGTGGTTTAGCATATTGCCCTGCCATGCGCGCAATCTTAACTACAGGGCATTTACCGCCATAAGTTAGTACGACTGCCATCTGTAATATTGTTTTAAATGTGTCACGAATATTAGCGGCATTAAAGTCACTAAATGATTCAGCACAATCACCACCTTGAAGTAAGAAGGCACGGCCTTCACAAACGTCTTCTAGTTGTTTAAATAAACTACGGGTCTCTTCTGCGAAGACCAGTGGCGGTGCACTCTTTAATTGGCCTTCAACAGTTTTCAGTGCTTCTTGATCTGGATACTGTGGCTGCTGAAGTATTGGGAGCTCTCTCCAGCTATTTGGGTTCCACGACTGCATATTAATTTCCTCATTCCTACATTTACCTGATAGATGAAAATTAACGTATGCAGTGCCCCTGTTCAAGGACTATATTCGCTAATTATCAATTATTTAGTTATGAGATAAATATTATTGATGATTTGCACTGTTCTGCCACCTTTTTATTTTTTAAAATATGCACAGGGTATTGTTTAACTTATTAATATAAAACATAAAATTAAATAATACAGCGAGACCGTAGTAAATTAATCAAGTGCCTACTCTACAACTAAAAATAAGAACACATCATACTTATATTGCAATCCTACGTAACCTTAACTTTACAGTTAAAATTAGATTATTTTTTATATCAAATGGCTGAAGTTTAAAATATGTGCTAAGGGTGCTGAGTAATACAGAGGTATAGCTAAATTAAATGAAATTCAGTTTGCCTGATGCCGCTTGTTACTAGCTTGTTTGATTCATGTTGGCACGTATCTCAAACTACTGATAGTTGTCAATTCAAGCCTAAATGATACTGCAATTTAATTAAGCAATAGTATGTAATTGTAAAATTCGAGCGCTGATTTTGACTCCAACACCTATACATCTTATTGGTCTACTTATCAGCGTTCATACAACATTTTTATAATGTCTGATTTGAACTAGATAGATTTAGCAGCTTGTTATCACTGTAGTTCAGCTCTTTAACTATATCGACGTTTGCTTAAGCTTAATGTTATAAAGTCTTTATGCGCTGTTTATCTTTGTGCTTACAGCCATCAACTTACTCACTGTAACTGCACGACTGATAATTTGTAAGCTGTTTCAAATTAGATAATCCCCTGAAGTAAAATTGAAATAGTCTGCCTAAGAGTAATTTATAGAATTAGTCACATCAATAAACTCCCGTAAATTATTGCATTGATATACCAGTATCCATTGGCAACTGAAAACTACAATAGAGTTAGTCCTCCCCCTTTAATTACACAGCTTTTACTTAAATCGCATCGGAGATTATACAATTGCAGCAACATGATGTACTTAATCATCAGCTCAAAGGCAATATTTAAACATACTTATTTAGAGATGATCGAACTTTTAAGTTAGAAAACTAGCAACCTGTTCGTTATAAGATCTTTACCAAGGAACAAAGAACACATCATACTTTCATTGATTTATAATATATATTTTGCATCGAGTAAAATTAAACAATAAATAAACAATAAATAAACAAGTGGTTGTGCGCTGCTTTGTTTTTAGTTTAACTGCGGCTATGGTAGACTATTATCATCTATATTGTATGATGTGTTCTTATGGTAACTAAAGTACAAATTCGCAGTCAGTTCGATTTACTTAGTGATTTAACTAATCACTTTATTGATGATTTAATGCAATGCGATTATTCAAAGGCTGATTATTATCAATTGCCTGATATTGATAGTAACGATGAAAAGATAGTCCCTCAATCGATCAATGTTACGAAAATTACAGGTGCTACGGGCCAAAAGTTGATTTTAAATTCATTTAACGATATCTATAAAAAATCAGGCTTAAGTAGTCGTGTTTTAAAACGTCACCCTGGGTTACTGGTAATAAAAAATGCGGATCAAAAACAACTTGTTGCTCGAATTCAACAATTAAATAAAGCTAAAGCTGCATTTAAAGAATGTATTCTAGCCATTGATAATAATGATGCTCGCTTTGAAGCGGTTCATAATGCGATACCAAATTTAATAACACTCGCCGCGTACCGTAAAATTCATTTTGAAGTAAACTCCCCTTTTTCAGTTCGTTTTACCTGGATGCACAAACACGCGACTAAAACACTGACAAAAAAGATGGCACTAGCCATGCTCGAAAAATCAGCCGGTTATTCCAATCCTAGAATGATAGATCAACTCAGTTGGCAAACACTCGTTGCTCAAGAACAATTACGTGTCGCTAGTTTAGGAGATAAAGATAAGTTACGAATAAGACGCCCCACCCGCGTTAGCCCACAAGTAAATGTGAGATACACCGCGCAAAATCGTTATCATGTTAGTGCCGCACTACCTTTTATTTTGATAAACCCTGAACCGGATGTAAAACTAGGTACGTTATCAGATTATCAAAAACCACAAAGCCATCCGCGTAAACGAGAGTATGATTTTCTTGTTGATAGATTATATTTGGAACAAGTTGATAAATAATTATGTTAAAAAGGCCGCTATATAGCGGCCTTAGTCAGAATAAGCTTAAGCGGTAAGTTAATCTTTAACTATTTCTTCAATTTTATCTTCGTCGATTAAAACTGCATTTTCAACTATGCGTTTACCACCTTGAATTTCAATACGTTTGTTATGCTTATTCAAAGTAAGTATTTCATCACAAAACTGATCTGAAGGATGCATCTCGTATGTATAATCGACAATGTTGCCAGTTTTATCATCTTTAACATTAGTAATGCTATATTCTGAAATAGCACCTTTTTCGATAAGATCTTTCATCGTAGTGGTCATATCACGACGCAATGCTTTTAATTTATTTTCAGTGATATCGTCAGTTGAATAGATTGAGCCATATTTTTCCATGATAGATAACAATCTAAAATGATATGTTTTTCCTGGTGCCGCATAGCGCCAAAGATGATAAAGACGCAACATCATCCAGCGAGATAATCCGCGCTTTAATTCTTGCGCGCTATTGAAATAGTAACCTTTGTATTCAAGGTTATCGATCATGTTATGGACAAACGCATTCAAGCACGCAACACATTTAACATTACCGCCCTGCCCTTTTTTACCACTAAAGTGCAAAGAAGAAAGAAAGTTCATATTTGATTCGTAAAATGAATCATCGATATTGGTATTTTTAGTATCTGTCGCTGAATACTTAAACGATAGCTTAGAACCTTGCAGTGCTTCTAATGCTTCTTTGATTTGTGGGTAAGGCATTGATTGCCCAACAGCTTTAAGTTCTTGCGCTAATTCGTTCATCGAAAAAACCACGGCATATTGAATACCGGACTTAAAATTGATTTTAACAATTTTACCTTTAGAAGCTAAACGGATTAATGCACGTTCTACTTTTTCTTCACGATCTGATGGCCAAACTAAATATTCAACATCTTCACCGTCTTTACGGGTACTTACTACCGCTGGAGTAATTTTAATTTCACCATCATACAAAATGCCATCCACTTTTTCGGATATTTTTCGAGTAATAATGGTTTTTTTAGGCGCTTCTTCGAGTGGTAATTTTTTATGGCCTGAGCGAACAAAACGTCCCCACAAATCATAATGATTAAAAGTATTCGAATAGGCCCTTAGTCCATGCGCTGCATTTTCTAATGAAACTCGCACATCTTTATTGTCTGTAAATAATGCGAGGCTTTCGTTATCTATTGCACTTTCCACCCCGTGGATCTGACCCCGTAATGTATCGGGTAAGTTATCTACCGAGATGTTGACCTTTCGGTTCATTGTTCTTATTTCCAATTTTATTGCGACAGCTAATAACAACACATTAAACAGAAAAAGTTAAATGTTTAAGTTAGTACAAAACTGATCTGGGATTAAAATATATGTTCAGATCACTATTTTACTAAGTAACCTTAATGATCTTGATTTTCAGATCAGTTTTTTACTAACACTACGGTTATAAGTCTAAATTTTACTAACTCACGCATATTTTTGTCCGTGTATTTTTGTTTTTTAACCAAAAATACACGACATAAATCTAATTTTTACTAATGCCTGTGGATAATCATCGAATCAGTTAGCATAGATCTGATCTATACCTACTACAGATCAGATCTATACTAATTGAACAGCCTATTTATCCCGATCGTAAGTGGATAAGTTCTTAATTATCTTAGTAAAAAACTGATCTCAACAGAGGTTTTTGTGCGTAAACCTGTGTTCAAACTGTGCATAACTTAAGTCTCAGATTCAGAGTTAGTAAAATTACGATCTGTCAGTTACTAAAGATCTGATCTTAACCAAGTATAAACCTGATCCACTTTTTTTACTATTATTTATATATATCAAAAACTTAGATGTGTATTTTATGCCCTTAACCTTTACTACCTTATATATTTAACCACCTTTAAACTTCTTTATTTATACTAAGCAATTTTAAAATTACAAATTAATTCTAAATGTCTTGTTATTAAAAGCCATGTCGTCATAAATAGTTGTTTACAGTCAATTGAATGGACATTATACTTAATACCTAACTTTGAGGAATAAAGTATGTCAATTCATAATAATGCGCTATCCACCTATCGGCTTTTAAAAGCAACTGCAGAAGTCGCAGAAAAATCATTAGCAGGACGTATTCAGCATTATCGTGCCCACTTAAAATCTGAAGAAAAAGAGCTTCGAACTTACACTCAAAAAGCAGCAGCAGATCTGTTAGGCTGTAACAATCGTACCTTAAAACGCCGCCATGACAATGGTGATTTTGATGAGCTAAACATCAAACGCGGTGCAAACGGCCATTACGCTTACACTTTGGTAAATATATTTGCTATGGCAGATATAATGGATATTCAGCCAGATCACCGCAATGTTGACGATAAATTACAAGTTATTGTTATCAACTCTCTAAAAGGCGGCTGTGGTAAAACAACCAGTATGGTAAATATTGCTGCAGCCCTAGCTACGACTAACATTAAACGTTACCGTATTGGTATTATTGATTTAGATCCGCAAGGGTCATCATCAAGTTTTTTCCCACCCAGTGAACCTGAACCGATCACGGTCGGTGATTTAATGCGAGATTGCATTGATTTAGATCCAGATGAAACTTGGCAGCAACTTGTTACAAATGCTTTTTTGCCTACGCATATCCCAAATATACGCATTTTGCCTTCTGGTATGGATGACTTTTACTTTGAACATGAAACTGCAACGTTGCTAAAAGATAGTTCAAGTTATGAAAAAACCCGTCATTACCATAAACTATTAGAAAAAGTTATTGATCCGGTCAAGGATCAATTCGATATCATTTTAATTGATACAGCTCCATCTCTTAACTTCATGTTTTATAATGCTTTAATGGCATCTACGGCAATGCTGATCCCGGTGCATCCTGAGGCCGTTGATTTCGATGCTAATAACAAATATTTAAAACGTTTAGGCGAGATCTATCATACCGTTGCATCTTTAGGTCATGAAGGCTGGGACTTTATGCAATTTTTAGTAACTAATTACGTAAAAGGCAATCATTCACAGCGTGACATCGTTAAAGATGTACGCAGTGCATTTGGTCGTCAGGTAATGAGTTACCCAATTAACCACAGCTCGGCAATTACAGCGAGCTCTTCGTCATTCAATACTATTTTTGATCAAAAAACATCTGACAGCTTAGCAAGTAGAGAATCACTGATCAGAGCTCAAGAAAATATAAAAGATGTTGTTGATGAATTAGAAATGCTGATCCGTTCAAACTGGCAATCAACACAATCTCAATTGAATGAAACTAAGTAAGGTAGTTAACAAAAAATGGCTAAAAAACGTAAAAATGACACCAGCTTAGATCCTTTTGCTACTTCAATTGGTAATAGCAATCTTGATGAATTACTAGAACAAGCAAACGCAGGCGATGTGATCAAAATGCCTGCACCAAGCGATCCTAATCGTCAGATCACACTCGTTTGCAAAGTGATCCCGCATGCTGAAATAGAAAGTACCACCAAGGTGTACGCAAAAAATCGTCGTGTTCAAGTATTACTCAATGAAAAGTCTGTCGCTGATATACTCCCTGCAATAGCCGAGGATGGTCGTAACCAACACCCCGCCCTATGTTGGGACAAAGGTGATGAAACGCTGGTATTAGCCGGCTCACGTCGTCGTATGGCATGTATAATCGGCAATGCTGACTACATGGTTCTTAGTTCGAGTGATTTTACAGATTTAGATGCTAAGATTTTAGCGGTATCGTCAGACCAATATATTGCCCCTAGCCTCTGGGAACTTGGACAAGCATATCAACAAACAAAAGATGAGTTAGTTGCACAGGGAAAAAAAGGCTCTTACCGTGAAGTAGCCGCCATTGAAGGTGTATCGCATACAGCTATTGCTGATGCAATTAAAGCCTTTGAGAAGCTTCCTGCTGCTGTACTTGCCCTTTATCCAACAGCGAATCATGTTGGCCGTGAAGTAGCTAAAAAACTGATTGCAGCAAAAGAACGTGATGAGCATAGTTTTAATCAGCAAGTAAATCATCTGACACACGATAATAGCTTAGAAGAGATAATTGGTGATGATAAGCGTGCAATGGCGATCACTAAATTGCTTACCGCTGAGCCACAGTCAACTCAACGGCGAGAAGCACTACTAGAAAATAATTACATTAGCTTGCAACGTAATTTAAAAAGTGGTGATTTATCAATCAAAATTGATAATAAAGTGATGACTGACAAGCGCTTAGAACAGCTAACTAAGTTATTAAATGCATTTAACTAGTTAATAAAAATCTGATCTGAAGGCTTTTTTTGTTAGTAAAATTCTGATCCCAAACTGTGTTTTGTTAGTAAAATAATGATCTGAAATATCAATAAACCTTACTATTGAGCTCATAGATCATTTTTTTACTAACTGATTAGCTATATTTTTCACTCTTACCGCTATTTTTTTATAACTTAGTAAAAATGTGATCTGTAAACGCGCTTAATTATTAGCAATATGTTTATAACTTGTGGGTTTATTGTTGGTTAGTTGTGTTTAACTATTAAATTCAGCTGTTTTTGTATTGAGATCATTTTTTTACTAACTTATCAGCTCCAACCAGTCTTTTTAATCATTTTAATGCTTTAGCTCGACGCCGATAAATCATATACTGGTAAAATTATTTTTATTTTTTACTGCCCTGAGCAATATGTCTGCTAACTTATCTAAGAATGACCTACTCGCTATTTTTGAAGAGATCAAGCAAGAGCAAGCGACTCAATTTCCTTTATCTGAACGATTTATTAAACAGCTGTTTAAGCCTCATGTGCTCAGTAAAGCAAAAGAGTACGTAGCAAATGGTCAAATTAATTGGTTAGAGCATAATCATGATTTCTCTGTCATTGATGCCTCGGTGTTTGGAAATCAAGGCAGTACTTTTACCCAACACATAGAGATAAAGAAGTTAGCCAATGGTTTTGCAGTTGATCGACACTGTTCATGTAATGCCAAAACTAACTGTCGCCACTTGGCTGCTGTATTGTTAAAGCTGAAGATTGATCATTCTGGTGATTACGGCCAAGACTATATAATGAATGATTGGTTTGAAGAGCTAACAACACTTAAGCAAAACCAGTCAGCACAAGCTAAAAATGTACTTTTATTTGTGCTTGATGTAGAAAACAATCGGGTTATTTTAACACCAAAAATTGCCGCTTTCTCTGCAGAACATCAGTATACCCTCGGTAGAAACCTTACTGATCAGCAGCTTAATAGTTTTGTAACACCATCCGATTTACTCGAAACTGATTTTCGTTTATACAGTTGGATCCGTTCTCAAAATGCACTTGGTAATTTAGAGCTTAGAGGGCAATGGGGATTTAACGCATTACAGCAGTTGATTGCTTCTCAGCGTTTGTTTTTTGGGCGTTCTCGTCAGTCGATTAAAGCTGATAGTGCTGAAGATCTGAGTTTTTCGTGGTCACACAAAAAAGATCTTATTCAATTAAATGTAAGTTTAACGGGTAAACAATCCTGGTTCTTACTTAAAACCACACCACCAACTTACCTTGATACAGAGTCACTACGCATAGGCCGTTTACGTACGCCACTAAGTGGTGAAGAAGTTGCTCATATCAGAGCGATCCCAGCCATTCATACTGCTAATTTTGATCGTGTCTATAAGCAATTAGCTGCAAATTTTGGTGACGGTGTGATACCTCATTACCAATCATCTGAACGTAAAAAAATAAAACGGGTAGCAGATACTTGTGCGGTTGTGGATGTTAGTAATAGCAATAACCAATTAAAGCTTACGCTTACCTTTAACTATCAAGATGGTAATTATGCTCCAAACTCAGCACCAGCAAATATTCTCAATGCATCGCTTGAAAATACCGTTATCACAGAGCTCACAAATTTAGGCTTTGAATTATGTAAAGGGGCTTTACAAAATGAGTTTGTTTTTAATAAACAATCAGTTATTCATCAGCATTGGTTTAAATACGAGGTTTTGCCTAAACTTCGTCAGCGTGGTTGGAAGGTAACAGATAAAAAACTAGTGATAAAAAAATCAATCACTAATGTCAGCTTGGATGTTAAACGTGGTAAAGGTCATCAAATTGTTAGTAAAATAATGATCTCAAACGCTAAAGCTGCCACCGTATTAGCTAACGATAATTCAGAATTTCAATCACTTAATCGTCAAAGCGAACTTTTTTATTATTATGCAAATGGTAAACAGTTTGGAGTAATAACAAAACCAGCTTTTGATACGCTTACTGATTTTAAAGATCGTTTTGAGTTTATAAAAACACGCGATGAATTACTTATACCTTTATCATTTTTAGTGCATTTAATAAAGATGAGCTGTTTTGCGGTTAACTTAGTCGACGACAGCTTAGAGTCTTATTTAGCTGAGCTAGATGCATCAGCTACTGCTACTACAGTGTTACATGGCTTGAATGCGGGCGTGCGGCTTCGCGAGTATCAACAGCAAGGCGTTCAATGGCTACAGTTCTTAAAACGCCATCAGTTAGGCGGAATCCTCGCCGACGACATGGGATTAGGCAAAACCTTACAAGTTATTGCATTTTTAGCTAACGCACGGCAACGAGAGCAAGCCGGCCCAACGCTAATTGTCTGCCCAACGAGCTTGGTAAGTAATTGGCAAAATGAAATGGCTAAATTCGCCAGTAGTATTAAAGTGACGACCCTATTTGGTAGCGCGCGGATTGAGCAATTACAACATTTAGCCCAGGCAGATTGCATTCTTACTACTTATCCATTACTCAAGCGAGATATCGCTTACTACTCGCCGTTGTATTTTGAGAATATTATTCTTGATGAAGCGCAGTATATAAAAAATGACAGTGCGCAAGTATCTCGTTTAGTTAAGCGTTTAAATGCTCAATTTAACTTATGTTTAAGTGGTACACCGATTGAAAACAATTTATTTGAATTGAAATCATTGTTAGATTTTGCAATGCCTTCCTTGCTTGGTTCACAGGCTCATTTTAAGCAGCATTTTCAGACTCCGATTGAGCGTGACGCTGATAGTGATCGTGCTAAAGAGCTTAAATCACTGATCTTGCCTTTTATTTTACGTCGAACTAAAGCTGAAGTAGCACAAGAGCTACCACCGAAAACAGAGTTGATCAAAGAGTTTGAATTCGAAGCACAGCAAAAAGATATTTATCAAAGCATTACTGATTCTCTAGAAGAGAAAATGGTCGACCTGTTTGCTTCCCAAGGCGCGCAAAAGAGCAAATTAGCCTTTTTAGAGGCGTTATTAAAGTTACGACAAATATGTTGTCACCCGCGTTTGATTGACGAACACACCTCAGCTAGAAGTGCAAAACTTGACTGGTTGAGTAGCCATTTACCAGTGATGTTAAGCGAAGGTCGTCACATTATTATTTTTAGCCAGTTTACTTCTGCATTAGATATTATTGCGCAGCAGTTAGCATCATTGGAGATCAATTTCAGCCTGCTTACAGGGCAAACGCGCCATCGCGATAAAGTGATCGAAGAATTTACCAGTGGTAAAACGTCGGTATTTTTGATCAGTTTAAAAGCTGGCGGTACAGGGCTTAATCTTACTCAGGCGGACACTGTGATCCATTTCGATCCTTGGTGGAATCCAGCAGTAGAAAAACAAGCGACAGATCGTGCTTATCGAATCGGTCAAACAAATCCTGTTTTTGTTTATAAACTGATAATGGCGAATTCAATTGAGCAAAAAGTATTTAAAATGCAACAACATAAGCAAGCGCTTGTTGATGCATTATTTACTGAAAAATCAATGAGTTTTACAAAGTTTGACGAACAACAAATGCTTTCTTTGATAAAAAGTTAGCATTATTTCAAATTAGCCTGATTTATTTTGAACTAAATTAGCGTGAGGGCGTCTACTTCTTTGCTTGTTGTTGAATTGCAGTTTACACAAGCATCATTGTTGATTTCCCCCTATTTGGTTACTAGTTTTAGTAATGATTGAGCCAGCCCATTTTGAGCTGGCTTTTTTTATGCCTGCAATTGGGAGCCGTTGCATTATTTCAATAAATTTAAATTTATTTTTGAACTAAAGTAGTTTGAGGGCGTCTACT
>NZ_JACJEI010000004.1:152266-243942 GCF_014163985.1 Pseudoalteromonas sp. SR41-4
TTTTAGTAATGATTGAGCCAGCCCATTTTGAGCTGGCTTTTTTTATGCCTGCAATTGGGAGCCGTTGCATTATTTCAATAAATTTAAATTTATTTTTGAACTAAAGTAGTTTGAGGGCGTCTACTCTTATGCTTATTGTTGAATTGCAGTTTACATAAGCATCATGTTGATTTCCCCCTATTTGGTTACTAGTTTTAGTAATGATTGAGCCAGCCCATTTTGAGCTGGCTTTTTTTATGCCTGCTATTTGGCGCATGCAGTATTGTTTTCATCAATTTTAAATTGATTTTGAACTAAAGCAGCCTGAGGGCGTCTACTCTTTTGCTTGTTGTTGAATTGCAGTCAACGCAGGCATCATGTTGATTCCCTAGTTTTAGTTACTTATTTTAGTAATATTAGGCCAGCTCACCTTGAGCTGGCTTTTTTTATGTCTGCAATTGGGAGCCGTTGCATTATTTCAATAAATTTAAATTTATTTTTGAACTAAGTTAACTTAGGGGCGTCTACTATTATGCTTGTTGTTAAATTGCAGTTTCCGCAGGCATCATGTTGATTCCCAAGTTTTAGTTACTTATCTTAGTAATATTAGGCCAGCCTACCTTAAGCTGGCTTTTTTTATATTTCACTCTTTTTACTTATCCCTTTAATAAAAGATTGCTGTAATAGTACGTAATGTTTATTTTGCCTTTTTATTTCTAAAATACTGTTATCTGGCCGCAATTGTTTGCGGATAAATCTATGAATTCATTAAATGTTAATTTTTTGTTTCATTTTGATTCGGTTGTGTCTATTATGGAGAATTGATTGTAATATCAATAGTTAGACACATACCTCGTCATTCTTTAAAGGTAGTGATAATGGCTTATTTAATTAATAAACATACAAGCGAATATTGTTTTTTATATGCGCATCATAGTTTTGGGCGGTTTCAATATTCTGTAGATACACTTGTCAACGATCTAAGCGTGTCGAAAATACACACCATTATTGAGTGGTTGAATGGGAAGTGGTATATCCGTGACTTAAGCCTGAATGGTACTTGGTTAAATCATAAGCGTTTGGTGAAGGATGACTCTGAAGAATTAAGTATTGGCGATAAGATTTATTTTGCCGGTAATTCAGAGGTTACTTATGTAGTTAAAGATCTCAGTCCACCTACAGATCAATTAATTAAGTTAGATGACGAGCAAAGTAAAACAGCCGAGACAATTAAGCTTAATCATTACCACCTATTGCCAGAGCAGCAACCTGATAGCGTGGTTGTTTTTGAGCAAAGTAGCGGCCAATGGTTGTTAGAATCATTACACGATGATGAGTTTACGATACGAGAAGTCTTAGAAGATCATAGTATTATTACCTTAGGTGGCAAACAATGGATGTTTCTTTCTAGCCATCTGGAAGTTGCAACCCAGATGAGCTCTGTACCACAATTGTATATAAGTGATTTAGACTTTATTTTTAACCTAAGTTTGGACGAAGAAACATCAGAATTAAAAGTTCAACATCACAAAAATAATAAAGATTTTGATTTGCATGTTCGCTGCCATCACTATTTAACCTTAAATTTAGCGCGCTATAGAGCTTTAGATGCTAAAAAAGGAGTATTACCAGCTAACCAAGGTTGGGTAAATACGGAGCAATTAGTGAAAGATTTAGGTGTCGACATGCGCTATTTAAATATACAGATACATCGTGCTCGTAAGCAGTTTTCAGAAGTTCTAGTCAATGTTCATGATGCTGAAAATATAATCGAAAGACAATTGCGAAAAGTGCGGTTTGCTGGTGCATCCTTTATGATTTATAAAGGGTGTGAATTAGAGAGTACCTCGGATGTCGTTAGAGCATGAAACAGTATTAAAATTTAATAAAGTCATCACTAACTATAAATTAATTAAGCTACTTAACCAAGGAGGAATGGGAAGTGTGTATCTTGCAGAGGATACACGTTTAAAGCGCTATGTTGCGATTAAATTATTAAAGCCTACTGAGCACTCAGTAGAACATAGCGATCCCTTGGTTGAAGCACAGCTGCTTGCCCGTTTGAATCACCCAAATATTGTACAAATACACGATGTACTTTTGTATGAGCAGCAAATTTGTATTGTAATGGAGTACTTAAAAGGTAAAACATTACAGCAGTTTCAACATCAGCACGTCACCACACTCTCCGAAAAGCTTAATTTATTAGCACAACTGTGTGCTGGTCTAACCCATGCCCATAGTCAAGATGTGATGCATTGTGATTTAAAGCCTAGCAATATTTTAATTGATAAAAATGAATTAAAAATCACTGATTTTGGTATTGCAACATTACAAAATAAGCCGCTTAGTGAGCAACGTGATGAATCCAGTTGTGGCAGTGCTAGTGCGATGTCGCCTGAGCAGCTTAATAAACAGCCGTTAGATTTTCGCAGTGATTTATTTTCTTTTGGTATGCTGGCCTATATGTTTATTAGTGGCCGTCATCCATTTGGTGAAGGATCTGCGCAAACGATTGCTAATAATATTGCCAACGGTAAAGCGTGTAATGCACATGAGATCATTCCCAAGTTACCTAATGAATTATGTGATTTACTAAATCAATTATTACAACGAAAAAAAGACCGCCGCCCTGTTGATGCTCAAAGTGTAGAGCGTAAGTTACAAGCCGTTATTATAGCTATTAAACAGCAAGAAATTTTGGCGCAAGACACAGTTCCACTAGAGCAACTCGCATTACAAAAAAAACCGCCTAAAAAGACTGTTTTTTTAGGGACTTTGCTTTGCATAGCCGTGGTTGCAACAGGATTAATGTATAAGCTGCAAGTACATAAACCAGCAGAGCACTATGTTGCATTTTTACCTCCGGTGGTAAAATCAGCCGCACTGTTATCCGCAGATACAAATATGCTCAAAGCCACAATTGATGATGCTATTAGGCAAAGTATTATTAATAGTAAGCAGTTAAATCTTATTTCGCAGGATGAGGTTGCGCCTATTGTACAAAGCGGCAAGGCTAAACTTACTTTTGCAGATAAGTTACATAAATTAAAGCAAGCAACGGGAGCACAAGAAGTGGTGACCGCTGAGCTTAATTGTATGCAACCACAATGCTATTTAACGTTAGTTCGGCTCGAGGCGCCAAATTGGACGGTAAAAGCGCGCAAGCAATGGCCGATTATTACTGATAACTATAGTCAAATGTACCATTCAAGCAGTCAGCAATTAACAGCTCTTTTTCCTGATTTTGATAGTAAATATATTGCAATGGCGCAACTTAGTGACAAAGTACAAATTGAGCATATAGAGCTTTATCAAAAAGTGCAGCAAGTAGGTGATTACACTGAGCAATTATTTATGCGTATTAAAGAGGCTATTGAACAAACCCCGCAGTTATATGCCAATTATGAGTTACTACGTGAAGTCGCACTGAGTTTGTATCAGCAATCACAGCAAACAGAGTATTTAGATATTGCCAATAAGTTACTTTTTAACTCACCAACTGCGTATCAAAACACCCCTGCATTTGCTAAAAATGCAATGCTAATCGCGGTTGCTAGACAAGATTGGTTAGCGGCTAAACAGTACTTGACTAAAGCTGAGCAAGTTGGAGCTAATACATTAACGCTTTATGAGTTACAGGGTTTATTATATTTACAACAAGATCAGTTGCCTGAAGCACAACAGGCGTTTGAACTTGCATTAAAAATACGTGTCAGCCCAATTATAAAACAGAATTTGGCGCAAGTACTGTGGTGGCAAGGTCAAATTGAAGAGGCAAAGCAGCTGCTTAATGAAGTTATAAACGTAAGTCCTCAAAACTACATGGCAAATCAATTATTGGCCGATATTGCTCTTACCGAAGGTGATTTAGCTATTGCTATAAAACAATATAACCAGTCGATAGCAATTAAACCTGATAGCACGAATTTAAGTAATTTAAGTATTGCTTATTCTTTGCAAGGGGAGTTTGAGCCAGCGTTAATAGTTGCTCAGCATGCGGTTGATATAAACCCGGGGCATGTAGGATTTAGACTCAACTTAGCTGACACTCAAAAGGCACTTAATCTGGTGGAATCATACCCAGCTAATTATTTAAAAGTTGTTGAGCTTACGCAAAATCAACACACCCTTGATAGTTATTTAGAAGTCGCGCAAGCATATAGCCAACTTGGCGAAGCCAAATTTGCCTTACAAGCATTAAATAAGGCAATTAGTATTGCGTCAGATCATAATGAATATGTGTTCACTGCAGCGCTTGTGTATAGTGTGATTGGTGAGTATCAGTCAGCGTTAATGTATATAGAAAAGTCATTAGCGATAGGCTATCACCCGATGTGGTTTAATTTACCCTGGTTTAAATCTTGGTGCCAAAAAGAAGAGTTTATTGCGTTAATGCAGCAATATGACTCCTCTTTTAGTTGTGCTAGTGTTTTAAATTAAAGAGTTGCACCCGGCCTACGAACAATGATTTTAGGATCTTGTGACATGTAAATTTTGCCCGAAGGTACGTGTTTAGCTGTATACCTAAACGAAATAGGTAAATACTCAGTTTCTTTGCCTTCGGTTACTTCAACAACTTTTTCAAGGTTGTCTTTATCGACACCTAAAAATTCGTAGGTTGGTTCTACTTGAGCAATTGTTAAAACTAAAGTGTTGCCATCTGTGATCTCGGTAGAGATATTATATTGGCAATTGCTATCTGCACCACAATATTCAACGCCATTCCCATAAAATTCCCAATCGGCAGCCACTGATGGATCTAGGCTGATAATAAGCTCTACGTATTGTTTTTTCTCAATGCTTTTTGCATCGTTATTTTTAGCATTATTAAATAAAACACTTAGTGATTCAGTTGGGTTTGTTTCGCTATTGAAAAACGTTAACCAATTTTCTTGAGTATGAGGTAATACAGTTAACGTTTTAACGGAAAAGTAGTTATCTGCTTTACATTGCACTTCAATATTTGGGGTATTGATTTCGTTCATTTTTTCAGTCCTTGTATTGTTGTATAAGTAAAAACCACTTGTTGGTTTTTATAATTATTCTGAGTGTAGAATAAAATAGTTTATATAACGAATTAAGATGAGTATTTTGTAATGTCCTGTAATAATTTTTAGGGTCATAAAAAAGTAAAAAAACCTATCTTGGTATTTTTAGATTGGCTATCATGAACTGTCTTTTGGCTAATTAAAGTTTATTTATGTATATACAGTTACTTACAGACATTGATTGGGTAAGTGTTGGAATTGGTTTTAGTGTTGGCGCGGTGCTTTTTAGTGTTATTAATGCAAGCCGTAGTAAGCGATTAACAGCAGAGCTAAGTGAGCAGCAGCAACAACTAGCTTTATTGCAAACACAGTCCAATGAAAAACAGCAGCAATATACTGCCTTGATAGATGAACACGATTTACTTAAACAAAGCCACCAAGAACAACGCGACGAAACTCAGCACTATAAAACCCGCTTCACTGAGCAAGAAAAGCAAAGCCAGCAATACAATCATTATTGGCGCAAGGCTGAAGCTGATTTAACAACACTACGAAGCGAATACAATGCCCGTGATGTTGAGCTCAATAATATGCGCACTATGCTTGAGCAAAAGCAAAGCCATTTTGAGCAGCAGTTACAACATATTAAAGAAAGCAAAGAGCAGCTTAAAAAAGAGTTTGAAAACCTTGCTAATCAAATACTCGAAGAAAAATCGCAAAAATTTAAAGTCCTTAATCAAGAAAGTATTGAGCAGCTGTTAAAACCTGTCCAAGGTGAGCTAAAAGGCTTCAGGGATAAATTGGAATCAATTCATGTTGAAGATGTAAAACAACGTGAAGCTCTGAAAATAGAGTTATTACATCTACAAGCGAAAAGCCAAGCAATCACTGAGCAAGCAGACAGGCTCAGTAACGCATTGCAAGGGCAAAAGAAAACCCAAGGTAATTGGGGCGAATTAATGCTTGAAAACGTGTTAGACAGCGCAGGACTGCGCGCTGGTACTGATTATAAACGCGAGGTATCGTTTAATACCGAAGAAGGCCGCCTGCGCCCTGACGTGGTGGTGTATTTGCCTCAAGGTCGGCATTTAGTGATTGACGCTAAAACTTCGCTAAACGCTTACACTCGCTACGTAAATGCAGATAATGAACTGCAGGCTCAACAAGCAATTAAAGAGCATGTTGAGGCTGTAAAAGCGCGTATTAATGAGCTGGCGAGTAAATCATATGATCGCTTAACTGGGCTTAACTCTCCTGAAGTGGTAGTGATGTTTGTGCCGATAGAATCAGCTTTTGTTGAAGCCCTTAAATACCAAAGTGATATTTACCAACAAGCGATAGAAAAGAACATTCTGGTTGCCACCCCCACTACCCTCTTAACCAGCTTAAATATCGTGAAACAGTTATGGCGCTTTGAGGAGCAAACTAAATACTCCAAAGAATTGGCAAACCGCGCCGAACGTTTTTATAACAAGCTCAACGGCTTTTTAACCAGTATGGAAGGCGTTGGTAAGCAACTAGATAAAGCCAAAGAAAGTTATGACAAAGCGTTTTCGCAGTTATATCGCGGAAAAGGCAATTTAATTAAACAAGCATCTGAATTTAAAGAGTTAGGGGTGTCGGTGCAAAAAGAGTTACCTCAGGAAAGTGTTGAGAGAGCTCACCTTGAATTGGATCAATAGAGAAAATGAAACAGCTGTTAAACAAAGGAATTGCAACGCTAAAATCGGTATCAGATAAGTTTACTGATGAGCTTAATAAAGGCTATGTTTTAGCCAAAGAAAAGGTCAATGGATTACCTATTTTCATATCGTTAGAACATTGTGGAAAAGTAAGTCCGATATCATTTGACGAAAAGCACTATTTTGTAATTCCTTTTGAATTATCAGAGTATAAGTTTGCTTTACATACTATGCGTTGTTTACCTAACGGTGTACCAGAAGTGAATAATCTACCCAAGCGGCGCATTTTTCATTTTCCTAATGAGCATGCTGAAGCTGGGCTTAGGCTGTACATGTTAAATAGTACTAATGAAATAATGCTACAGCAAGCTGCAGAGCGCACTAACACCTTGCAATCACTTGCCAATGACATCGACGCGTTAGATCGAAAGCTTACTTATGGCATGTTATTAGTTGGCGGCCTTGCTGCTATTGCAAACCCTGCTATTGGTGCGGCGATTGCTGCAAAAGCGGTCTTACCTAGTTTTACTGGGCTATTTAATAAATATGGTATACGCGCATCTGGCGATAAGTTATCACAGTATCAGCTCGAAAAAGCAGTAAAAGAAGCACAAAATAGTATAATACAAGAGTTTGAAGCCTCGAATACAGTGCAAGTTATTAACCCTATTTTACAAGAACTAGCACTTACATTAAGAACAACCGAAGCGGAACATGATCCCTTAACTAGTTTTAACTTAGCTGATGGATCTATTCCTGAATTAGCTAATGATACTTGGCGAGAGCTGACTGAAGCAGCTATTTGTCATGTTTATAAAGAAGTTTATGATGACTCGTCGCTACATAAACAAGCGCACTTAGATGCTAAAGATTTAAGGTGGTTAAAATTACTGTTTGACGTGAATGAAGCAAAGTAGATAAGGCAAGCAAGCGATGAACATTGGTATTTATATTTACGATGATGCCGAAGTGCTGGATTTTTCAGGCCCATTCGAGGTGTTTAGTACCGCTAAACGACTCGCTAATAACGATTGGCAGGTGTGTCTTATTGCTGAAAACAATACACCTGTTATGGCGCGCGGTGGTTTTAGTGTAAACCCCCATTACAGTTTTGTTGATCACCCCGCTATTGATTTGCTCATTGTTGTTGGTGGTGTACACACTGTTGAACTTGAAAAACCTGCCGTAATAAACTGGATACGAGAAACCGCTGGTGCTACTGCTAAAGTTGCCTCAGTGTGTACAGGCGCTTTTTTACTGGCCAAAGCGGGTTTACTCGATGGCTTAACGGTTACCACGCATTGGGAAGATCTTGCGGATCTCGCTAATATGTTCCCTCGGTTAAATGTGATCAGTAATAAGCGCTGGGTATCACAAGATAAATTCACCACTTCAGCGGGTATTTCTGCAGGAATTGATATGAGCTTGCAATTAGTTGCTGAGCTGGGGAGCCCTGAGCTTGCAGAGCTTACGGCAAAACAAATGCAGTACCAGTGGCACAAAAAAATTTAACTGTTCGGTAACTGTTCACTGATAAAGTTATGCATATAATCTCTAAGACAAACCGCTTTTTTACTAAGTAAACGACCACTTGGCCAAATGGCATAAATTTCTCGCGGCAGGCTTTGCCATAGTGGCAATACTCTAACTAACTCTTTTGTTTGTAGTTCATTTATAATTTCAAAGCGCGGTAACAAACCGATACCTTGATGATCCGCAACTTGATATTTTACAAAGCCAGTATCGTTATAAATGCTTTTAAAGCGGCACATGTGTGTGTAAGTAGCACATGATTGCGTGTTCGTTAATAGCCATTTATTTCTAAGTGTTGTACCAATTAAACGGTGATGTTTTAAATCGTTCGGTTCAACAAGTTTTGCTGCATTTGTTAGGTACTCAGGTGATGCGACTAAGATAGAGTCGGCTTCTGCGAGCTTTTTTTGCTGTAATAACGAATCAGCTTGAGGGCCGATCCTGAGCGCTAAATCAGCTTGGTTTTTAATAATATCGTCAAGTTGATTACTTAAAATCAGCTCCAACTGAATATCAGGGTATTTCTTGCAAAACGACAACCACATCGGCTTTAAAAAACCATGACAGATATTCAGTGGCGCGAGCACTTTTAGCTTACCACTAAGTTGTTCTTTTTGTTGATTGAGTTGATAACGAGTTTGTTCAAATTGCTCAACTAAGTTGGCATAACTTTGATAGTACACCTGTCCTTGTTGTGTGAGTGTGCATTGGCGTGCAGAGCGATGCAGCAGTTTTTGCCCAAGGCGAGATTCAAGGCGCTGTAAACGCCGCGTAACTGTTGCCGCAGGCAGCGATAAATACTCCCCCGCTTGAGACAATCCTCCTTGTTGTACTATGTGCACAAACAGCACTATATCATCTAGCATGATTCCACTTTTGCAATTTAAGTTTGATTAAAGCTTTATATTTAACATTTTAGTAAGTCTATATCATTGCTCTTAGGTTTTCTTGTTAAAGAGTATTTTTATGGAACACAGTATTAATTGGGTAGCTGTTATTGTTATCGGTGTAGGCGCAACAGCAGTGCTTGATAGTTGGTCGCTATTACTTGCGAAAGTGTTTGGCGTGCCATCTTTAAACTTTTGTATGGTCGGTCGCTGGATAAGCTTGATGCGAAGTGGTCAATTTAAACATACAGCAATAAACAAAGCGCCATCGCAAAAAGGCGAATGCGCAATCGGTTGGTTTATCCATTATGTAATAGGCGTTATTTTTAGTTTTACTTTTTTATTGGTTATGTCAAATGACTGGCTAGTATCCCCCCGCCTAATACCCGCCCTTATATTTGGTTTAGCCACAGTATGTATGCCTTTTTTTATTATGCAACCTGCGCTTGGGCTGGGTATTGCTGCGAGTAAAACGCCAAGACCAGCGTCGGCCAGAGTTAAAAGCTGTGTATCACATTGTGTATTTGGTGCAGGAATTTATATCAGCTCGCTTGTTTTATTGCTATTTTGAGGAGCTACTATGTCTGCTGATTATTGGTTAAATCGTTGGAAAAACAATGATATTGGTTTTCATGAAAGCCGAGTAAATCCATACTTAGATCGTTATTTTACTAACTTGAAAATTCCTCAAAATGGCCGAGTTTTCGTGCCTTTATGTGGTAAAACAAACGACATTGCATGGCTACTCGAGCAGAATATACAGGTTGTGGGCGTTGAGCTCTGTGAAAGCGCCATTAAACAACTATTTGGCTCTTTAAATGTTACACCTACAGTAACGGTGCACGACAAGTTTAAACTGTATAGTGCGGATAATTTGGCTATTTGGGTGGGAGATATTTTTGCACTAACCGCCAACTTACTTGGATCTGTTGATGTTACATATGATCGCGGATCATTAGTAGCCCTGCCTTTTACACTACGTAAAAAATATAGCAGGCATGTAGTGATGATCACACAAAAAGCACCACAGCTACTTATTTGTTGTGTATATGATCAGTCTAAACGCGATGGCACACCATACAGTATTAGCGCTCAAGAGGTATTTGATCACTATCACCATGCTTATTCGCTACAACTAATTAGATGTGAAGCTATTGCGAATGGAGTTAAAGGCGTTGTACCGGCAAATATAGTTGTTTGGCAGTTAAACAAAAAAGATTAAACTTTATGTTGTATATTGCATGTAATGTTTGGGGTCAATGGATGAATGCTTGCGATGAACGTTCTGATCTTATATGCAAACTTTGCGAAAGTATCTGTAGTTAACCTTGCTCAGTTTTACGAGCGAATCATTTTGTCACTTCCTCAACCATTTGAACAAATACAATAACTAATAACAGCACTTTTAGGATCATATAATGAATATAATCAAAACCTCAGGGCTTGTCCTGTCGGTATTGGCTGGGCTGTCGCTATCAGGCTGTTCGGTAACACACAACGTCACGGCTACAACAACGATGAATCAAATTAGCAATCCACTGTCGCTTGAACAAATCTATAAAGATAAATATTTCAAAGCGCAGCGTAGCACTTACTTTAAATGGCTTGATGATGGCACCGGCTACACCGTGCTTGAAGAACGTGGAAGCGAAAAAGATAAAAAAGACGACGCTGAAAATGCCAAAGCAGATGACGAAAAAGAGCACGGTGTAAAAGGCAACGACATTGTATTTTACAACGCCGATGGTACTGGCCGCAAAGTTCTAGTTGAGTTTGAAAAACTACTGCCAGAGGGCGCAGATGAGCCATTTGCAATCGAAAGCTACCAGTGGTCAAAAGACGGCAAATGGTTGATGGTATTTACCAATAGCGAGCAAGTGTGGCGCTCTCGCAGCCGTGGTGATTTTTGGCTCTTAAACCTTGAAACCAATAAATTACAGCAACTCGGCGGTGAGCAACCAGAACCTAAAAAACTGATGTTTGCTAAATTCTCACCAGACAGCTCAAAAGTAGCTTACGTGCGTGATAACAACATTTATATGCAAGCGGTTGGCAGCAACAAAGTAACAGCGCTTACAACCGATGGCAGCGCTAAAATCGTTAATGGTAACTTTGATTGGGTTTACGAAGAAGAATTCAGCATTGCTGATGGCTTTCGTTGGAGCCCAGATAACAAATCAATCGCCTATTGGCAGCTAGATACCAGCGGCGTTAAGTTTTTCACCATGATCAATAACACCGACGAGCTTTACCCTACTTTAAAAGAGTTTCCTTACCCAAAAGCCGGTGAAACTAACTCGGCAGTACGCGTGGGGGTTGTTAGCCTTGCTGATAAGAAAACCCGTTGGGCCAAACTTGAAGGCGATAACCGCGACCGCTATATTCCTCGTATTAGCTGGGCAGGCACCGGCAAGGAATTAATGATCCAAGACTTAAATCGCCCGCAAAACCACAACAAGGTTTGGCTGTTCGATTGGCAAAAACAGCAATTGACCAAAATTTTAGAAGATAAAGACGATGCTTTTATCGAGTGGTTTTACAAAGCCAACTGGTCAAAAGATGGTAAGTTCTTTATTTGGCACAGCGAGCGCGACGGCTGGCGTCACCTTTATCGTATATCTCGCGATGGCAAAACCATTATCGATTTAACCCCAGGTGATTACGATATTGTTGATATGCTGGCGCTAAACGAAGATAAGAACGTGATGTATTTTACAGCTTCGCCAGACGATGCAGGTCAACGTTATTTATTTAGTACGTCTTTGGATGGTAGTAGTAAACCTGTACGCGTAACGCCTGCTGAATTTCAAGGTTCAAACAGCTATTACATGTCTAAAGATACCTCATGGGCAATGCACACTTACTCACAATTTGGCACGCCGCCAACTAAAGAGATCATTAAAGTAAGCGATCACAGTAATGTTAAAACCTTAGTTGAAAATAAAGAGCTGAAAGAAAAACTGGCTGAGCAAAGCTTACCAAGCCACGAGTTCTTTAAAGTGAATGCGAGCGACGGCACCGAGCTTGACGGCTACATTATGTTCCCTAAAAACATGAATAACAGTAAAAAATACCCAATCGTTTTTTACGTGTATGGCGAACCGTGGGGCTCAACAGTGCAAGACCGCTTTGAAGGCGACAGCTACTTGTATAAATCACTGCTAACACAAAAAGGCTTTATTGTGGCATCGGTTGATAACCGAGGCACACGCGCACCAAAAGGCCGTGATTGGCGTAAATCGATTTATAAAAAAATCGGCTCAGTCACTGTACAAGACCAAGTTGATGCGCTTGATGCCATGGCAAAACGCTGGGATGTAATAGACACCGACCGTGTTGGTGTATGGGGTCACTCAGGCGGTGGCAGCTCAACCCTTAACTTATTGTTCCGCCATGGCGATAAGTTCAAAGTCGGTATTGCCTCAGCACCGGTGCCAGATATACGTTTATACGACACTATTTACCAAGAGCGTTATGCGGGTAACCCAAATACCGATCCTGAAAGTTACGACAACACCTCGCCAATTACCTTTGCCAAAAACCTAACCGGTAAGCTATTGCTTATTCACGGCACAGGGGATGATAACGTTCATTACCAGGGCTCAGAGCGTTTAATTAACGAGCTTGTTAAGTACAACAAACAGTTTGAGTTTTTCTCATATCCAAATCGCTCACATAGCTTACGAGAAGGCAAAGGTACCACCTTGCACTATCACACTATGATGGCCGATTTTTTTGAAAAGAACTTATTGAATAAGTATTCGCTTTAAAAAAGTTAGATGCTAAAAAGCCACACACTAACAGTTAGTGTGTGGCTTTTTTAATCAAAATGGTGTGAGGTTTATAAAATAAAGTTAAAGGTCAAAGGTTTGAGTCGTTTTAGTGTTAAACGTACTTTACGCAAATAAAAAAGTAGCATCCGTGCCACTACAAGTGCGATATTAAGAAAAATTAAGAGCTTGGTTGCGAAGGTTGATACTTACTAACGAGAATTTGCTGCAAACTTTTTAGTGCCCGCTTTATAGCTTGTAGCATGTTCCTTCCTTTGGTATTTACATTTATGCTTGGCAAACCAGGTAGAAGAATATTGATTTTGCATTGCTGCAAAGTACCCAGCCGCTCGTTTAATAGATCATTAATTTGAATATCTACTTTACGAATATTTAAAGCATGTTTTGCCAACTGGCTTTTCACTAATTTCAAAATTGACATTTTTTCACTTGAGTTAATTGTTTTGTTTTTAACCGTAAGTTTTAGCTTCATGCAATTACACCTTTAGTAGCACCTGTGTTGCAGGCATGGATGTAATCTACTAACTTAGTAACAAAGGATAAAGCTGATTATTTCTGATTTAAAGACAGGTTTTTTCGAATGATAACCAACATAAACTACAATCACTTATACTATTTTTGGCAAGTGAGTAAGCACGGCAGTATTGCTGCTGCCAGTAAAGTACTCAACTTAACGCCGCAAACGGTCAGCTCTCAAATTACCAACTTAGAGCAACGATTAGGTAAGCCACTGTTTATTCGCCAAGGCAGAGGGCTAAGACTAACTGAGTTTGGCCATGTCACTCAGCAATACACAGATGATATGTTTGCTATTGCCCATGAATGGCTAGAAACTACCCAAGGTGATATTGCGCAATTGTCACGAACACTAAAAGTAGGCATTTCGGATGTATTACCAAAATCATTAGTTTCTAAGTGGCTAGCCCCTTTAATTGATAACGAGCGTATTACAAACTTACATTGCATTGACGGTCAGCAAGATGAGCTGCTCGCGCAAATGACGGTTCATAAGCTCGACTTAGTTTTAGCTGATAAACCGCTTGATACCACATTACCATTTAAGGCTTTTTGTCATGAAATAGGAAAAAGCCAAATAGCTCTCTTTGGCAATGCAACATGGCACTCGCAATTATATAAACAGTTTCCACAATCTCTTAATAATAAGCCTTTAATTCTCCCTGCAAAAGGAAGCCCAGTCACACGTGCTATTCATTATTGGCTGCAAGAACAGGGTATTGAAGTATCAATAGCAGGCCATGTTGATGACAGCGCATTAATGAAAGCATTGGGTGAGCAAGGATTTGGGGTGTTCCCTGCGCCTATTTTGGTCAGAGCCGAAGTTGAGCGCCATTATGACGTTTGCTATATTGGTACAATTAATAATGTTTATCAGCATTATTATGCCTTTACGCCCGACAGGCTAATTAAAGACAGTATTTACGATGAATTTATTAAGCATGCCCAAATGACGTAAATTTTAGCTAATAGCTTTACACGCGTTAAAACACTAAAAAGCCAGACTTTAATTGCTCTGAAGTGTGGCTTTTTTAATCAAGTCGTAATGGGGGTTTACAAAGGTTGGGTAGAGTGCAACGAAACCCAAAAAAATTTGTAGGGATTGGCTGAGGGAATAAATGACCCATGGCATTTTAGTTATTGTTTCTATATTTTAGAGATACTGTAAGGCTTTAATTTTTTTAGCTCTCTAGATTTGTTAACTAAACTTTCGATAAAAGGTAAATAGTTCTCTTCTGATGCCAGTACTTTTAATAATTTTTGAGCTATACCTTTTACTTCTTTAGTCCACTCCCTGTCCTCAATATCGTCAGTAACTTGTTGGAAAAACTGTATAGCTTGGTCTATGTCACCACTTATTAAACATACCATACCTCTATTATATTTTGACCATATAGAGCTATTCTCATTGAGTTTGTTAATTACATGCTCTTTTAAAGATTTTTTATCGGAAAATAAATTTCTAATGTGTAAAATTATAGGCTTTGCTTCATCTACTAATACTTGAACTTGATGTTTAAATTGTTCTTCTGATTCAAACTCAACAAACTTTATTTCTCTAAAAAAGCGTACATCAAATGAGTAATATTCTTTTGGATACCATTGAAAGCATACCGCAATATTGAGAGAGGTGCCTTTTTTCCACCTTGAGGGCTGGAATTCTATTACAGTTGTCCAAAGGCCATTATCATCAAGCCAGACTCTTGATTGTCCTTTTCTTTTAACTCCTATTGGTTTAAATGCTTCTCTTACAATTGTATTAATAATCTTTTGATGCGGTGAAATGGGCATGCTTTTCCCTCATATTGTTATCCTTTATGGTCAGTACAGCTTTCGTAATTTGTATTATTTCAATAGCACTTTGCGATAAGGACATGCTTAATAGTATAATTTAGCAATACGTGTTCAAATCATAGGTTAAACAAGTTTTGTCGTTTGTTGCCATTAAACATAGTTTAACTCAACTTCCCAACCATTTCTTTAACCACTAAAAACTGCACTTCTCTTAACATTCTTAACTCGGCTACGCGCACATCTGCAGGTGGCATATTTTCAACTTCTTGGTATAAGTTACTAAATTCACTCTCTATATTTTCTACAAAATAACTTAGCTGCTTTACTGCTGTAGAGTTTGGAATACCTAGCTCTTTTGCAAAAGCGATAACATCAGCTTTGTTGACATCACAGAAACGTTTTTTATCATTTATGGGAACAGGTAAGGCTTCTTCTAGAGGCTTTGCACCTTCTGGAACATAAATAATGGTGCTTAATAAATCATAAAACGGTGTTATTTGCGCAGACCCGTTTTCGTAATAAAAACTGATATTTTTTAAATGCGCATCCCCGTTACCGACTAATAAATTATAAATAATCCATTGATATAATTTAATGGCCGTTGCAGCTTTAGGACGTACGTTATTGAGTATTTTCTGGTATGTTTCAACCGTTGATGCAGAATATTTGGAGTGCCTGCTATAACTTAATAACTGGCAACTATCTATAATATGCTTACGCTCTTGATCAGGGTAACTTCCTGTACGGTCAAAGCGTTCAACTAAATAGGCTGGCTCGGCGTATAAATGAGTTCTACATTCGGTACATCTAACCCTAATCGTCCCGCTAGTTTCATCATAAACCACTCATTGCATGTCGTTTGCCAATATTGGTCTGGCTCAGAATGATCGGGTTTGAGTATATGTGTTGAAGGTGTGCCTTCGTTTCCTTCAAATAACTCATCACCGAGCTTAATAACCAGCATTTTATGTTGCGGCCCAGCAAGTGACATACGGCTACTTTGGCGGCTATTTAACAGTGCTCTGGGCAAGTTTTTGATACGACTAGATAACTCTGAAAAAGCTAATGGTATAGCGCTTGGGGCTGGAAAATCAATATGCTCTGGTAATAGGGTTAAAGCACCAGCAGATTCAATACCGGATGCAGTTAGTAGAGCAAATGAATCCTCATGATCAACTCTCACTTCTTTAGCTAACAATTCACGAGCATTTTCTTCTGGCAGTAAATTATCAAAAAACTGTTGCACAGGACGAGTAGTACCAGAATCAAGAATCACATGCTCTTGCAGTTGAATACTGGGAGTTATTGCAAATTTATTCGCCGAGTTAAGCCAAGCTTGATCATATTTAAAAGACCAAAAGCCGTTACTATCTTGTAATTGGCCCATGAGCTGTTTGCCAGCATAAACATCGAGTGATCTATTATTCATGGCCAGCCACCATGTTCTGGATTTGAGTTATTAATTTATTTTTAGCTTTTTCATCGTGTTGAGGTACAACTACGTCTATTTTTACCTCTAAACCTAAAGCTTCCATTAAATCGAACGCGCGGCCAATCGATAGCGAACCTGTGCCATTTTCAAAGTCACTCACTGTATTAATGCTAATACCGGAGAACTCCCCTGCTGTTTTTTGATCAAGTTTTTGGCTTTTTCTCACTATACTTGCCAATTTACCTAATTGTTTTGCTGACTTTATCGTGACTTCCATTACCTATCCAAAATTCACAGTATTCTGTGAATTATTCCAGAAATAACCATGAGATAGCATAAATTCATAATAAACTGTGAATTTATGGTGTTTCATAAATCTAACGGTATCAATCCAACAGTCCTTCTACCCATTCTAAAACTAGGCGTGTATCTCGGGTTTGAAAGCGCTGTTTATTGGGTATGTAATAACAAAACTCAGATTCAACCGCGTGAGTATTAAAGTTTTTAAGTAACTCGGTGTTTAAAAGTCGTTGCACAAGAGTGGTTGAGCAAAACACCAGTCCTGAGCCTGCCATAGCTTCTTGAATGCCAAATAGCTCTTGGTCAAAGGTTTTAATAATAAATAACGCAGGATCTAAGTTGTTTTGAGTAAGCCATTGTTTAAGTGGTGGCTCACTCAGGGCGTTGTTTTTCCATTTTGTGGTATACAGCGTAACAGGGCCATTTTGCCATGGGATATCGGCTGCTTTGTGTGAGCCAAATAGATTAAATTGTTCGGTTTTTATAATGTCATCTGCGTTTATATTGCGCTGCTGGCCAAAGCGAATGGGTAATGTGTGCAATTGTTTATCAACGGCTTCACTGGTTGATATATCTACCTCAAGATTAGGCTGGTTTATAGATAATTCCTGCAATGCGGGTATTAAGCGCAGGGCGGCCAGTGACGAGGTGGTGGTTATTTTAACTGTTGCCCCTGTGGCTTGCACAGTTGCCAGTGCTTGGTCGATGCGGTTAAAGCCGTCACTTGTGGCCGCACTTAAATATTCACCAGTGGGAGTGAGAGTGATCTTTCTTACTTGGCGGTAAAATAAATCCACATTTAAACGGCTTTCAAGATTATTTATATGGTGTGAAATCGCGGTTGGCGTGAGTGAGAGTTCATCAGCGGCGGCTTTAAAGCTGCCTAAACGCGCCGCAGCTTCAAAGGCTTTAAGCGCTTGTAGTGATACTTGCATAAGTGATATTCGCAAATGATGAAATTAATTATAGGTGAGTATAACTTACTTATAGTTGAGGTTAACTCGTTTGTGAAAAGCCGCTGTTAGTTAGATGATTACTGCACAATTACTAACAGGATAAACAGCATGACCACCCTATTACACATTGATGCAAGCATCAGAGCCGTTAAAAATGACAATCCAGATCACGATTCAATCTCTAAAAATATAGCTAAGCGTTTTATAGAGAGCGTTACTCAGCAGCAAAGCATAGATGAGTATATTTATCGTGATGTAGGTGTTAATCCGCCGCCTTTTATTACCCAAGACTGGATAGGTGCGGTATTTACCCCTGACGATAAAAAGACTGCAAAACAACAACAGTTACTGGCCTTGTCAGACACATTAATCGCTGAAATTGCAGCCGCTGATATTATTGTGATTTCCTCGCCTATGTATAACTACGGTATGCCCGCACAGTTAAAGGCGTGGTTTGATCAAGTTGTGAGGATCAACAAAACCTTTGATTTTGATCTGGCCCGTGGAGACTTTCCATTACAGCCTTTACTAGGCGGTAAAACATTGGTTGTGATCACCTCAAGCGGTGAGTTTGGTTTTGAGCAAGGCGGTATACGTGAGCATATGAGCCATTTAGTGCCCCATTTACGTACTTTGAGCAAATATTTAGGCGTGAGCACAATTCATGAAATTGCTTCTGAGTATCAAGAGTTTGCCGATATTCGTCATCAGCAATCGTTAAGTAATGCTTACAGTCAAGCAACAGAACTGGCACTACAACTTACCAATATGGCTATTTAGAATAGCTAAATATTACTCGCTTTCCTGTAGTATTTTTAGCCAAGTTGTAATGGGGGTTTACAGTCTATTTTATTTTTACAAATACGAATTTTCGGTTTTTGACATAAAAAGCGCGAGAATATTAACTCTCGCGCTTAAGTTATACATTTTTTGCTTTAATTAAATATCAAAGCGGTCTGCGTTCATTACTTTCACCCATGCATTAACGAAGTCTTGTACAAAACGCTGTTTGTTATCGTCTTGCGCATAAAATTCAGCAAGTGCTCTTAAAATAGAGTTGGAGCCAAACACTAAGTCAGCACGGGTAGCGGTCCATTTAGTATTACCGGAGCTGCGCTCAATAATGTTATACGTGCTTTTACTTGCCGGTTCCCAGCGATAGTTCATATCGGTTAGGTTAACAAAAAAGTCATTGCTTAATGTGCCTACATTATCGGTGAATACACCATGCTGGCTGCCACTGTGGTTAGTGCCTAGTACACGCATCCCACCAAGTAGTACCGTCATTTCAGGGGCAGTTAACCCCATAAGTTGTGCTCGCTCTAAAAGTAGCTCCTCGGCTGAAACGGCATAATCTTTTTTCTGCCAGTTTCTAAAGCCATCATGAATTGGTTCTAATACATCAAACGACTCTGCATCGGTCATGTCGTCGCTCGCATCGCCGCGACCTGCTGCAAATGGCACAGTGATATCGACACCCGCGGCTTTTGCAGCTTGTTCAACTGCAGCAGTACCGCCGAGTACAATTAAGTCCGCTAAACTCACGGGTTTGCTTAAACTTGCTTGCACTTTTTCAAGAGCCGTTAATACCTTAGCAAGTTTTTCTGGCTCGTTACCTTGCCAATCTTTTTGTGGGTTTAAGCGAATGCGTGCACCATTGGCGCCACCGCGATGATCAGAGCCACGATAAGTACGGGCGCTGTCCCATGCAGTGCTGATCAAGTCACTGGTGCTAATGCCTGCATTTAGCAGTTTGTCTTTAAGCTCGCTAATTTCAGCATCAGATAAGGTGTAATCGACGCTTGGGATGGGATCTTGCCAGATCAAATCTTCACTTGGTATATCTGCACCTAAATAGCGAGATTTAGGGCCTAAGTCACGGTGAGTGAGTTTAAACCAAGCCCGTGCAAACACATCGGTGAAATAGTCAAAATCATTATAAAAACGTTCAATAATTTTGCGATAGCTTGGGTCCATCTTCATTGCCATATCGGCATCGGTCATAATCGGATTTAGGCGAATTGATGGATCTTCAACATCAACAGGTTTATCTTCCTCTTTAATGTTTACCGGCTCCCACTGGTTTGCACCCGCTGGACTTTTGGTAAGCTCCCATTCGTAATTTAACAGCAGATAGCAATAACCGTTATCCCATTTAGTTGGGTGAGTTGTCCACGCACCTTCAATGCCTGATGTCATAGTATCGCGGCCTATCCCACGCGTTTTATGGTTGTTCCAACCTAGGCCTTGCTCAAATACATCTGCGGCTTCAGGCTCTGGGCTAAGATTCTCTTCGCTGCCATTGCCATGGGTTTTACCCACCGTATGGCCACCCACCGTGAGCGCTGCGGTTTCTTCGTCATCCATCGCCATTCGAGCAAACGTTTCGCGTACTTGTGCCGCAGTTTTGAGTGGATCTGGCTGGCCGTTTACGCCTTCTGGATTAACATAAATTAACCCCATTTGTACTGCAGCTAACGGGTTTTCCATGGTGTCTGGTTTTGCTACGTTGTCGTAACGTTCATCACTTGGCGCAAGCCATTGCTTCTCCGCGCCCCAATAGACGTCTTTTTCTGGATGCCAAATATCTTCACGCCCGCCGGCAAAACCAAAGGTTTTTAAACCCATTGATTCATAAGCCATATTGCCTGCTAAAATAATTAAATCGCCCCACGATAACTTATTACCGTATTTTTTCTTGATAGGCCAAAGTAAGCGACGTGCTTTATCAAGGTTAGCGTTATCAGGCCATGAGTTCAAAGGAGCAAAGCGTTGGTTACCTGTACCGCCACCACCACGGCCATCAGCTAAACGGTATGATCCTGCTGAGTGCCACGCCATACGGATCATCAAGCCACCATAATGACCCCAATCGGCAGGCCACCAATCTTGGCTTTGTGTCATCAGATTTTTTAAATCGGTTTTAACGGCTTCAAGATCTAATTTTTTAAATTCTTCAGCGTAATTAAAGTCATCGCCATAGGGATTAGGTTTAGTATCGTGTTGATGAAGAATGTCTAAATTTAAGGCCTTTGGCCACCAATCAGTATTGGAATTAGACGATTGTGTGTTGCTACCATGCATGATTGGGCATTTACCCGCACCTGAATTGCTCATTTTTAGCTCCTTTATCGGAATATAAAACTCGGTCTATAACTCACTGTGTTTAAAAGCTTAGTTCATAACAATTAACTTGCTACTGAATGTAATATATTGATTGATAAACCCTGTTTAAGTTCATCCTTTGTACCAATATAGAAGATTAACGATTAAAAACTAGTGCTAAATCACGATTTAAAGCGATTGCAGCTATCGATTAATCTGATGTTTATTGTTAAAAAATAGTGGCAGTAAAATGGCCACACGTATATTGAGTTATTTGATAAGCTGTCTGAATTAATTATAAAAAAGAGTTATTAATTAAAAATGGTTAATTTGAAGTGTTTAGTTTGCTTTCTTATTTTGTTTTCAACTTTTAGCAGCGTTGCTGAGCAATCGTTTGAAATCCCCAGAAGTGCGGTTATAGAGCTTACCGATCAGCAGGCAAAGCTTAGCTATCCTTTATTTATAAAGCTCCCGCGCAGTTACAGTCGAAATAAAGATAAAACATACCCTGTTGTTTACCTCCTTGATGGCTCGTATGCGTTTCAAGTGGCATCCGGGGCGACGCATTTTGCTATGAACAGTGGCGCCATGAATGAAGCAATACTCGTTGCAATTGGTTATTCGCAAGGCTCTAAAGGGTCATCAAGCCGTATTAGAGATTACACACCAAGTCAAGCAAATGATTGGCAGCTCGAAACGGGTAAGGCCGAGCAACATGCTGCTTTTATTCGTGATAATGTGTTTGCTTATATGCAAAGTAATTACCGTGTGACCTCTAACCAACGTACTTTAGTAGGTAATTCATTGGGGGGCTTATTTGCTGCTCATGTACTTTTTACCCAGCCTAATATGTTTGAAAGTTACATTATTGGTAGCCCGTCGGTGTGGTTTGATAATGAGAGCATAATATCTCAGCCGATTACTAAAGCTAAGCAAGACGTTAGGGTTTACTTATCGGTAGGTAGTAAAGAAACACCTGAATTTGGCGAAGGGCAAGATATGATAACTGGAGCTAATAAGTTAGCGAGTAAAATACGTCAAGGGGATGCTAAAAATATACAGCTTGAGTTTTCTATCATTGAAGGAGCAAAGCATGCGACGGCATTTCCAACCACGCTGATCCAAGGTTTAGATTGGCTATACGCAAAACAGCGCAGATATTAATACCAATCGACTTAAATATTTAGCCTTTCTAGCGTGCTAAATAAAGCGCTAACGGCGTTATAAATTTCATGTAGAACAACCACTTATCAAAAAAATATCAAAATTTATGCCTTGTTATCACTCTATTTATCCGTCGCTATAAACTACCAATAACTTAACACGATTGGTATAAAAAAACCCACTGATAAATTAATATCAGTGGGTTTTTAATACGTTAAAACGTATTAACTAAAACAATCGTTTAGATACAAACGATGTTTTCAGCTTGTGGGCCTTTTTGACCTTGAGTAACAGTAAACTGTACACGTTGGCCTTCAGCTAGAGTTTTGAAGCCGTCACCGCTGATAGCGCTGAAATGAGCGAAAACGTCAGGACCTGACTCTTGCTCGATAAAACCAAAACCTTTTGCTTCGTTGAAAAATTTAACTGTACCAGTTGTAGTTGTAGACATAATAGATATCCTAGATATTAATAAAAGTGTGCCTAAAATCAGGCGGTTTAGCTGAAAAAACAAGTATTTAACTGAGGATAACGCGATGAATTATTACTAATAACAACGTGGTACGTACAAATAAACAGAATTTCTTTCAAACTTATAGTGCATTAACGGGTTATTACTAACCCATTAATTAAAAATTAGATGCTAACGATATTTTCAGCTTGCGGGCCTTTTTGACCTTGAGTAACAGTAAACTGTACACGTTGGCCTTCAGCTAGAGTCTTAAAGCCATCGCTTGAGATTGCGCTGAAATGAGCAAAAACGTCAGGGCCTGACTCTTGTTCAATAAAACCAAAACCTTTAGCTTCGTTAAACCATTTTACTGAACCAGTTGTTGTATTAGACATAATAGTATCCTAAGAATTAATAAAAGTGTGCCTTAATTTAGGCAATTTAACAGGAAGAAAACAAGCATTTAACTGAGGATAGCGCGAAGGATTATTACTAATAACAACGTGGTACTTACAAATAAACAGGGCTTTCTATCAACCCGATGCAGAGCAGGATAACAGTAACTTAAACCATATAACAAGCTTTATTTACTTTTCTTTTTAAAGCCAAGTTAATTTTGTGAACATATATTGATTAAATAAGAATAGTCGTAGCCATGCTTACCGTCTCTGCATTCGCTTTGTTAAAGTGATCTAGGTATGGAGTGTAGACTTATTTTTAGTGGGATTAAATTTAGTTGAATGAGATAATATTTTTAATTGGGGAAGTGCGAAATCCCACACTCCCCCCCACGAAAAAAAGGAACTCAGCGCTCATTTGAACAGCGACAGACTCCTTATTTATTCAGCAATTGCGATCGCTATTTCTACTTCAGTTGCGGTTTTATAATATTCATAGTCGCTGGTATAAGTACGAGTGTAACGACAATCATCTGAGCTAAAGTATTGCCAAATTTCACCCCATAAATCAATTATAGCGTCGGGCATTTCGCCTTCGCCACTAAAGACTAAATAACTCCCTGCGTGCGTTGTAACTGTTACTGAATCACGAAGGTTAATTGATTGCTCATCGCTACAGGCAATGACATCAAAATCACCGGTCACATCGCTCTCGTAGTTAGTGTAAACACCAAAGACTTTACTGTCTTTTGTGAGTTTTGAGGTATATTTTTCGCCAAATTTTTGCCAAAGCTCAGCTATCTTTGCTGTGCCAGTATTCATTTCATTGGCATTGCATGTTCTTACTTTTAAGCCGGTTAAGGTCTTACTTGCTAGCTGTTTTACTTCCATTGAGACTATCCTTTAGCATTAATACTCAGTATTAACTTAACAGAAAAAGCATGAAGTATTTAATAAATACGCTATAAAAAGGGTTTATTTTTTGTTGGTGACTAAACCTTTTGTTGCAACGACTTCACTTTTTTGCAAACAGTTACAGCCCAGCTTTGATCACCTCGAGCACTTTACTCATTCGTTTTGCCAAAGGCCGATTACGGTGATAACACACATAAATAGATTCGCTGATCGGGTGCTGTAATGGATGGACGTTAATCAACTGTGGTTTACTAAATGCACTCACAGCATGTGCCGGTAGCACAGTAAAACCTAGACCAAGGCTGACAGGTTCAAGAATTAAATTAATTTGGTTTGAAAAACCAGAGCGCTTTATTTGCTCAATGTGTTCAAATTCCGCGTAGTTTTCGCTTAACAATAATTGCGCATGATGTTTTGCATCAGGGTGAGCAATGAAGCCAAGTTCGCATAAGTTTTGCCAGCTTGGAGTTTGGTAACCGGTTGGTGTAATTAATAATAGTGCATCTTGGCCGATTTTATGGCTGGTAACCTCGCTGAGTGTTGGGGCTTGAGTTAAAAAACCAATATCAGCATTGTGATTAGCAACGGCCTGTTCCACGCTTTCGTTTGGGGCAAAGCGATAATCAATAGTGAGTGCTTTATGTTGCCCTTGTAAATCAAGTAATTGATTATAAAACTTAAGCCCGCAACTGCCTGGTGATTGAATCTTTATATTGCCACTGTAGGGTGAGTCGTCATGCAGTTGTTGCTCTAAAAACTGCCACTCTTTTAGTAACTGGCTTCCTTTTTGATATAAGCCTTGCCCTTGTGCGGTAAGGGTAAACTGCTTGCCATGGCGTTCAAGCAATGCGCAATTAACCTGCTGCTCTAACTTTTTAATGTGTTGGCTTACGCCTGACTGGGTCATATAAAGGCGTTCTGCAGTTTGGGTAAAGTGATTTACTTCCACCAAGGTGCAAAAGGTATGTAACCATGTAGGATTTATCATTATAAAACGTACTCAAAATGATGATTAATGATAATTTTACTTAATACAGGTCGGTTCGTAAACTAACTCCATCAACTAAGCATAGTTAAACAGGAGCATTATTATGAGTCATACCTATCCACGTAGTTTTTCGCACATTGGAATTTCGGTCCCCGATGTTGAAAAAGCCGTTGAGTTTTACACCAAAGTAATGGGTTGGTACACCATTATGGAGCCGACTTTAATTACCGAAGACAAAAGCCCAATAGGCGAAATGTGTACTGAAGTATTTGGTGAACAATGGGAAAAATTTAAAATAGCGCACCTTTCAACAGGTGATCGTATTGGTGTAGAAATTTTTGAGTTTAAAAATCAAGAAAACCCAGCTGACAACTTTGAATACTGGAAAACCGGTATATTCCATTTTTGTGTTCAAGATCCAGATGTAGAAGGCCTTGCTGAGCGTATTGTTGAAGCTGGCGGTAAAAAGCGTATGGAAGCACCCCGTTACTACTACCCAGGTGAAAAACCGTATCGCATGATCTACATGGAAGACCCGTTTGGTAACATTCTCGAGATTTACAGCCACAGTTATGAGCTTATTTACAGCGCAGGTGCATACTAAATTAATTGGCATCAGTGTTAAATTGTAACAGCCGCAGCTTAGTTACTGCGACCTCTGATACCGAAAATGCACTACTGGGTTAGTAGTGCTAAGCGTTATAACCACACATGTGATTTATTTGTTTTCTTATGCTGGCTCTTCTATGCTATTGCGAGCATTTGTGGTTAAGGCAACAAGCGCTTTTCGCACTGCTTGTGGTGTCTCGCACACGTTTTCAAAGCTAATAAAATAATTACGTTGTTGGCTTTGAATATAAAACCCCTGTGGCAGTATGCCACTCATAACCGGTGCATTATCTGATACGCAATAATGCTGAGCTAATATTAGAGCCATTGCATTTTGATGATCTTCATTCATGTGGGTGATCATGCTTTGTTCTTGATCTTCGTCCCAGCTTTTAGCAGCGCTTTGCCACTCATCTTTTTCAAGCCAAAATATTTTCCCAAAGCCGCCAATAAAGCGAACTCGCACAACATCTAATTGCCATAATTTAAAGTCGTGGGCGTTCCGATAACTGTCAGCTTCTGGGTATAACGCTATGTATTTGTTAAGCAGTATTTCGGCCTGAGGGCCTGCAACTTCACAACCATCGCCCACCAATGTGACTCGGCCATGCTCGTTTTGGTCGCCACGGTCAGCGGCATCAAAAATAGTTAAGCTCATACGAGAATCGTGCTTTAAGTTTTTAGTGTGTTGGGCTATATCGCTAATAAAAAAGTAGATGCGGCCTTGCTCATCACACATATAAGGGGTTACCGAACCAAACGGATAACCTCTTAAGTTGTAAGAAATAGTCGACATAACACCAGCATGGGTTTTAAAAACCAGCTTTTGTGCATCGCTTAATGCTTGCTCTCTCATGAAAACTCCTGACGTTGAGAAAAAACCATGGGTGCATTGTTATATGGATGAGAATTAACATGCAGTTTCATGGCGTACATTTGTTGTAAATTAGATTCTGTAAGTACTGTGTTTATTGGCCCGCTATCGAGTACTTTTTGATCGTGTAATAAAATAGCGTCGGTTGCGTAAAGGCTGGCCAAATTTAAATCGTGAATAGCTATAATGGCACTGTTACCCTGCTCTACAAATGCTTTAACACAACTCAATAGAGCATGTTGATGGCGCATATCTAGTGCTGATGTAGGTTCATCAAGCAGCATCAATTTAGGCTTGGTATGAGTAGAAAAAGCATCTAATTGAGCCAAAGTACGCGCCATATGAACGCGCTGTTGCTCACCGCCTGAAAGCTTACTGACACGGCGGGATAAGTACTGGGTTAAGTCCATGAGTGCGGCATACTTGTGGACTTTTTCAGCTTGCATTTTAAGAGACTCGGCATAGGGGTAGCGTCCCATTGCAATGAGCTCAAATACACTAAAATCAAAGCCAACAAGATTGCTTTGCATCATTACTGCTCGTTGAGTGGCTAAGTGTGCTTGAGACAATGTACTCAGAGGATAATTGTTAAACCGTACTTCGCCTTTAAAGTCATAATGCCCGGCTAAAGCATGCAGCAGTGTTGATTTTCCTGCGCCATTTTCGCCTATCAGTGCTACTAGTTGAGCTTTTGCAATGTGCCCACTTATGTTTTTTAAAACACTGTGATTGCCAAAACCAACACTTAGGTTATTAAAAGTAATCATCATTACCCTCGCTTAGTTTTAATGATCAGATAAATAAACAAAGGTGCGCCAAGTAGCGCGGTAATAATACCAATGGGTAACTCTGCAGGCATAACAACTAAACGTGCTAACCAGTCAGAAAGCAGCAGCACAACAACGCCTAATAACATGCACAGCGGTAACATTTTACGTAAATGCGGGCCAACCATTAAACGGGCAATGTGTGGCACAACTAAGCCAACAAAACCTATCAAGCCAGTAAGTGCTACAACGGCACCAACACCTAATGCCACGAGTATAATTACATACAGTTTAAGCTTGTCTGTGTTGACACCTAAATACTGTGCTTGAGACTCGCCAATCAATAGTAAGTTCATCGGTTCTTTGAGTCGCCACAGACCAAGAATACTCAGTAGCAATAATGGTGTTGCTTGAGTTATGGCATCCCAATTGGCACCACCTAATGAGCCCATCGTCCAGTAGTTAATTAATCTAAGCGCACTATCGTCAGCGAAATAGCTTAATAAGCCAATAACAGCAAAGGATAAAGAATTGATCGCAACCCCCACTAAAATTAGTGTGGTTATATTGACCTGCCTATGCTGCTTAGCAATTAAATACACTAAAGAGGTCACTAACAATGCTCCTAAAAATGCGGCATAAGGTAAATAGTATTGAGCATTAAAATTAAACTGGGCGCTAAATGCTATAAAGGCGACCGCGACCATGGCTGCGCCTGCGCTAATACCAATAATTGATGGATCAGCCAAAGGATTACGACACAAAGCTTGCGTTGCAGCGCCAGTTTGGGCAAGCACTAAGCCAACCAATACAGCTAGTACAAATCGAGGTAGACGTATTTGCGTGACCACATTGATTTGCAGCGCATCAAATTGATTAAAATACTCTGGGGCAATCCATGCGATGGCTAAACGCCAATCCCAGCCTGCGGGGCCATATCCTATGCTCAGTAGTGCTAGAGCAAAAATACACACAGTAATTAGCAGTATCCACTTTTGGTTTGCAGTTATAGAAACAGGCTTAAAACGGCTCAAAGTTAATGTGTTCATAAGGTAGCTTTATAGTCGCTTAATTCTTTAATACCGGTGGCTATGCGCGGCGACATTCCCAATGATAGCAGGCTATCCATCACCAATAATCGGCACTGCTTTGCAGCTGTTAATAAGCGCAGTGTTGGTTGATTACAAAAAGCCTCTTTACCGCCAAGGCTATAAACAACATGGGCTGGTGCGATTAAAAAATCGGGCTGTTTTACGGCAAGTACTTCGTTATTTATTACTTTAAAACCTTTGTGTGTAGCGCCTAAATTAGTGACTCCAGCATAATCAAGTAATAAGTCAGCAACCGTGTCAGTGCCCGCAGCAACAAGCCCGCGCTCATTAGCTGAGAGTAAAAATAAAGCGCTGTGTGTTTCGGTGTTCGCTTTTGGAGGTAATGAATTTTTTATTTGTGCTACGAGGGCTTGGGCTTTGTCGTTCGCATTTAAGTCTTTACCAAGGCGTTTAACAAGATTTAGTAAGTCATTAATTGAGTTGGGTTTTTTATAGTGGATAAGCTCTACACCAGTGGCTTCTATTTGTGCAAGCGCTTGTGCTCGTCCTGCTCCTTCAAGTGCTAAGAGTTTAGTTGGGCGCACCGAAAGTACACCTTCTGCGGCTAAATCACGGTAATAACCAATTTGATCGAGCTGTGTCGCTTGTTTTGGATATAGGCTCGATTGATCCACCGCGACAAGGGTATCTTGCTTATCTAAGGCAAAAATAATTTCAGTTAATGTACCGCCAGCACTCACTATACGCTCCTGCGCGCTTAGGGGGTGAACAGTCAATAAAATCAATATAAAAAGGTATCTCATAAAAAAACTCCAATCATTATTTTCGATTATTATACCCAACTAAATGCAAATGAAAATGATTATCATAAATAATTGATCTTGTTTTTAGTTAGTTGTAACATCCCTCCCCTACTAAATAACAACAATTATCATTTGGAGTTAATGTGAATTTTCCTTCTTTTCAACTTGCTGCTTTAGCAACGTTACTACTTGGTTCGGGCTCTGCCATTGCCGAGGAGATAATTGGTGAGCATATTGTTGTCAGCGGTTCTCGGTTTGAACAAAAACTTGAAGACGTAACAGGCTCTGTAACTGTGATTACAGAGCAAGACATAGAACGTAAATTGGCTGTTGATTTACAAACAATGTTTCGTTATGACCCCAGTATATCAAGCACGGGCAGTGGCTCTGCGGCTCAAACGCTTTCAATTAGAGGAGTCGGTGGTAACCGCGTGGTGTTTATTAAAGATGGCCGTCGAACTAACGATGGTTATGCTGGCGGAGACGGCTATTTGGTTGGTCGTAGCTATTTTGATGTCGCTGGGATAAAGCAAGTTGAAGTCGCCAAGGGAGCCGCGTCTTCATTGTATGGTTCAGATGCACTGGGTGGTATTGTGGTTATCACCACTAAAGATCCGAGCGATTATTTATTAAACGAAAATAGTTTTGCTCAAGTGGCGCTTGGATATCAAGGTCAGAGTAATCAAATGTCGGTAGATATTACTGCGGCTAAAGATTTGGGAGATTTAGGTGTTAGTGCCGTTTATAGCCACCGAGATAGCGAAGAAGTACAAAACTTTACTGAAAACCTACCTGGTTATGATGCTAAATCAGATTCGTTATTGGTTAAACTAGAGCAGCAACTTGATGAAAAGCGCACGTTAAAATACACCTTAGATTATTTTAATCAAACTACTGAACAAGTAATCACCAAAGCGAGCCAAGAAACTAAAGACGAAAATACTAATTGGTCGCTAGCGCTGGATTACGACTCAAAAGCGGCCACAGCAGCGTTTGATCAATGGCATTGGCAAGTATCGTTTAGTCGTTATGAGCAGCAAAGTGATCAAATTAGTGCTACAGCAGCGCATACCGATTACAACGACTATGGCTTTGAACAAGATATTTTAGGGTTAAGGGCTGTATTTAATAAAAAAATAGCCTTACAAGATGCGACCCACAACTTTGTTTATGGTGCTGACGTAGATATATACGATACAACACGTCCACGTTATAAAACACGCTTATTGGCTGATGGAACAGTCGATTTTACAGATCAAAAACAAAAAGCTTTTCCTGGCGCTGATACCTCTTTAGTGGGCGTTTTTATGCAAGACAATATTAAATTTGCAAATAGCGCGTGGTCTTTGATTGCAGGTGTACGCTTTGACTATTATTCATTAGCAGCTAAAGATGATGAGCTTTATAGCGATGCTGAGCTTGATGACATTACCGAATCTGCGTTTTCACCAAAACTTGGGATGATTTATCAAGTTAATGATAATTTATCTTGGTATGGGCAATATGTACGTGGTTTTAAAATTCCCCCGCATGATCAAGCGTATCAAAGCCATGGTGTTGAACCATTTTATCAAATATTACCAAACGCAGATTTAGCACCCGAAAGCAGCGACTCATATGAGCTTGGCATGCGCTTTTCTGGTAATGATATCAACGTTACTTTAAGCGCATTTTACGCCGCTTATGATGACTTTATTGATGTTGCAATTGCAGGTGTTGAGCCAACGTTCATACCGAATGTAAATAAAACTTTTTACCAATACCAAAATATTAGTGAAACACAGATCAGCGGTGTTGAAGCGAGCTTGTTGATGCATGTAAGCGATAATGTTTTAGTTGAGGCAAATATTGCATATGTTGAAGGCGAAAACAAAGAAACAGACGAGCCGTTAACCAGTATCAGTCCATTAAACGGTTCAATACAGTTAACAACAGCACTTGGCGATATTGATTGGACCGCAGCATGGCGCTTTGCTAAATCACAGTCTGATGTAGTGCGAGATGCAAGTGGTGATAAAACAACGCAAGGATATGGTTACGGTATTGTGGATTTATACGCAAGTTATGAATGGCAAACATGGCAGCTAAATGTGGGCGTAATTAACCTGCTAGATAAAAAATATGTACCCTTTGAACTGATTGCAGGGCAATCTCAGGGGGCTGATTTTAGCCAATATACTCAGCCCGGGCGTAACTTTTCTGCCCGCGTAAGTTATCAGTTTTAAAAGGTAATCAACGCTGCGCGTAAGTGCAGCGTTTTAACCTTACTACTTTTTTACTTATTCATTGAGTCTTTGCCTAGATGATGTAAAAAGAGTCGTGGTTTTAAAGTTAATAAAGACTGTAAAGGGGGTTAACAGTTACTAAACAACATGCATCATATTTGCGCATTAATACTTTTGCAGGCTAGTGAAATTAATCCCTATTCTCTGATGGCTGACTTTATGTTGCCCCATAACTAAAGTGAGACTGTCTTGGTTTATAAAAGTAGCTTTGAGTTATGTTGGCTCGATTAATTATTACACTGGCGGCTATGTTTACATCACGTTAGTATAGTGCTTCAAATAAGTTACAAAATGATAATTACATGACTTTAAAAACCAATGCTTTAATTTATTTTTTAGCCTTTAGTAGCGGCTTTAGTATTATGGGAATAGAACTACTTGGCGGGCGAATTTTAGCGCCTTTTTTTGGTAGTAGTGTGCATATTTGGGGCAGTATTATTACTGTGTTTATGCTCAGCTTATCGTTTGGCTATTTATTGGGAGGAAAGCTTTCAATTCGCCAGCCTTCGTTAACCAAATACGGTTTAATATTTTTAGTTGCCAGTATTATGGTGCTGCCCATTGCATTATTTGCCCAGCCAATTATGGCGTATATTTTTTCTCACATAGAAGACAGCCGTTATGGCTCGTTATTGGCCTCTACAGCGTTGTTTTTTGTCCCTACTATTATTTTAGGCATGATTTCGCCTTACTCTGTGCGTTTATTAGTGACCGATAGCGAGCACAGCGGCCAAGTCGCTGGCGGCTTGTATTTTGTCAGCACCTTAGGCAGTGCCTTAGGGACTATTATTACCTCGTTTTACATGGTGCTAGCGTTTGATGTGAATACCATTATTTTGGGTTTCGCGACGACATTAGGGCTATTAGGTTTATTGGCAATTGGCGTAAATCAATTAGCTAACAAGGAGAAACACAATGTTTAAGTATTTGCTCGTGACCTTACTGTTAATTGGGTTTAGCAGCCAAGCTAAGGTGATTCATCAAGAGCGGTCGCTTTATCGTAATATTTTAGTTGAAGAGACCGGCGATTTACGCTGTTTAAAGTTTGACGAAAAAGCCCGTAAAAGCAGTCAAAGTTGCATATATAAAAGCAACCCACAAAAGCTAGTGTTTAATTATACCAAACTCACTTTTGCCAGTTTACTACTGATAGACAATCCAAAAAATGTACTTATTATCGGGCTTGGCGGCGGCACCTTATCAAATGTGATCAGCGAGCTATACCCTGACGCCATGATTGAAAATGTTGAAATTGATCCCGCAGTTATAAAAGTGGCGCGTGATTATTTTGCTTTTAAAGAGAACGATAAAGTCACTTCGAAAGTACAAGATGGGCGTATTTTTATTAAACGCGCAGCAATCCAACAAGCCAAGTATGACTGGATTATTCTTGATGCATTTAATGGTGATTACATCCCTGAGCATTTACTTACTAAAGAGTTTTTTGCGGAAGTGAAAAGTGTACTGGCTGATGGTGGCGTAGTAGCGGCAAATACCTTTTCATCAAGCAAACTTTATGAGCATGAATCTGCCACTTATGAAGCGGTATTTGGTGACTTTATTAATGTGAGCACTGAGAAAAATAGTAATCGAATTATTTTAGCTGGCTTTAATAAATTTCCAAGTCCTGTGCAGCTAGCACAGCGAATAGAAAAGCTAACCCCGTTATTAGCCCCCTATCGCGTTGATATCAAAGCGGTGAGCGAAGGGATGATTTCGACCAAAGATAATAAAGACTGGCCTAGCGATACAAAAGTACTCACTGATCAGTACTCACCCGCAAACTTACTCAATTTCTAAAGTTTACGCCCATTTGTTACTACACTTAGGCCAGCTTGCTGGCCATCAAAGCTAACTGCTAATTCCCCCTTTTTAAGTTAATACCCGATTAAATTTCTAATCGAATTTTCCCTCATAGGTTAGTTTAAGGTTCCTGCTGCTGCACTGATAGATAGTGTGCTTTGAGCGAAAGTTATAGTTAGGCTTGTCTTAAGTATTTCTTAATAATTGCCTGCTATTGTTAAACTAATTATTTTTCTAGGTATTTTTAGGGGCTTAAAAAGTGGTGATTATTTCTCGGTCTGTATCACGGTTTATGCTTGTGACTGCACTTTTTACTGCTATGGCGAGTGCGCCAGTGTTAAGTAAAGAAACCGTTGTGTCAGTTATCTCCAGTCAGCAACAACTAACCGATAAGTTAGCAGAGCTTAAAGGCCAAGTGGTATTTTTAGATTTTTGGGCTTCGTGGTGTACACCTTGTCGTAAGTCTTTTCCTTGGCTTAATGAAATGCAAACAAAATACCAATCGCAAGGCTTTACGGTGTTGGCAGTTAACTTAGATGTTGAGCATCAAGATGCGGTTGATTTTTTAGCACACACTCCTGCTGATTTTCCTATTATTTATGATCCTGATGCACTAATAGGCAAACAATTCGATTTACTCGGTATGCCAAGTAGTTATGTGTATGGCCGTGATGGCAAAATAAAATATCGCCATATTGGCTTTAAGAACAGTAAAAAAGCGCAATACGAGCAAGAAATAACTCAGTTATTAGCCGTTCAGCCTTAAGAGGTAATGATGAAAAAATTAATAAAAAATAGTCTCCTAACGATATTAATACTATCTGCAACTGGGTGTGTCAGTATTGGCGTAGAACCGTGGCAACGAGATCTATTAGCTAAAGATGAAATGTCACTCAGTGGCGGATTAGATGCTGCGGTTGACGATCATATTTACTTTAGTAAAGAAGCCTCCAGTGGTGGACGCAGCTTTGGTGGTGGAGGCTGCGGATGCAACTAGTCGACTCACAAACCGAAAGGAACCAAACCAGTAATATTGCTTCAGCACTAGGGCTGGCTGCTTGCGCATTACTAGGCACAGCGCCTGCAGAGGCGCAAATAAACAAAGATTGGCAGTTTGACACCGCTGTGCTGTATTACGGTGAAACAGATCGTGTTATGGCAACAGAGGCGATGATCAACGCCAATAAAGAATTTGCTGACGAGCACTTTTTAAATTTACGGCTCACCTTAGATACATTAACGGGTGCCTCAGCAAATGGCGCGGTAGCACAACCGAATGTACAAACATTTACCCGTCCTTCAGGCAATGGCCAGTATGATATTCAGCCTGGTGAAACACCGCTGGATGATACCTTTCGTGATACGCGTGAACAGCTTAATGCCCAGTGGACTCAACCCTTGGCGCAGGATTATACCGTCAGTGGTGGCGTGCATATTTCAAAAGAGTATGATTATTTATCGTTAGGTGTTAATGGTAACTTAGCCATCGACTTTAATAAAAAGAACACTACTTTGTCGTTGGGCGGCAGTTATTTTAGCGATACCTTTACCCCCGAAGGTGGTATCCCGAAAGCATTTGCATCTATGCCAATTGGTGACAGTGAAAGTGCGGTTTGGGACGACACTTTTAACAGTACGCGACGCACAGATCAAGATGATAAAACGACCACCGATTTACTTGTCGGTGTTACGCAAATCATCAACCGTAGAATGCTAATGCAGTTTAACTATTCATATTCAATGGTGGATGGTTACCAAACGGATCCGTTTAAAGTGCTTAGTGTGGTAAATAATGATGGTTTAACACAAGATTATCAATACGAGAACCGCCCTGATGAACGTACCAAGCAAAGCCTATATTGGCAAACCAAATACCATTTTGACAACAGTATTGTTGACCTTTCATATCGTTATATGTGGGATGACTGGGAGATAACGTCGCATACGGTTGATTCACGTTGGCGTCTATTACTGGGGGACGACAGTTACCTAGAACCGCATTTTCGCTACTATCAGCAATCGGCGGCAGAGTTCTATCAGCCATTTTTAAATGCAGCAGCGCCTTTGCCGCAGTTTGCTAGTGCTGATTATCGTATTGGTGAAATGGATACTTACACGCTGGGTTTAGAATACGGTACTAAGCTTAGTAATGGCCACAGTATGTCGGTACGTGCTGAATATTACACTCAGCAGCCTACCAATAATGGGTTTGAGCAACCTGGTGCGCTGGCATCACTTGATTTATTCCCAAGTGTGGATGCGGTAGTGCTACAATTTAGTTATTCATTCTAACGAGTTATAGGTTAAGTTACTAACGTGGCTGCACAAGTAATATCAATCCATCCGCAAGCCGCTGGTCTAAGTGTAAAATTTAACGCTATGGCCAGCCCTTGTGAATTGTTAGTCGATAGCGTCGATCAGCAGCTTGGCGAGCAACTTGGGCAGCTGGTTGCAAACGAAGTGTGGCGTATTGAACAGAAATACAGTCGTTACAATACTCAAAGTGTTTGCTCTGCTATAAATCAAAGCCAAGGGCTGCCACTTGCCATCGATGACGAAACCTATGCTTTACTTAATTTTGCCAAGCTATGCTTTGATTTAAGCGACGGGCTGTTTGATATTAGCTCGGGTATTTTACGGCGTGTATGGCATTTTGATTGTTCCGACAACTTGCCAACTCCGGCACAAATAAGTGCATTATTGTCTAATATCGGTTTCAACAAAATTGTGTTTGATCAGTCCAGTATTATCTTGCCTAAAGGTATGGAGCTTGATTTTGGAGGGATTGGCAAAGAGTATGCAGTTGATAAATGCATTCAGTTACTCCAAGCACACAGCCCTGTTGCAGCGTTAGTTAATTTAGGGGGCGACTTAGCTGTCACCACTGAGCGTAGTGACGGTCAAGCCTGGCAAATTGGCATTGAACATCCGGGCTTTGTACAACAACAAACTATGGTGGTGTCTTTGCGCAGCGGCGCTCTGGCAACCAGTGGCGATGCTAAGCGTTATTTATTAAAAGACGGCATTCGTTATAGCCATATTCTTAACCCTCTCACTGGCTGTTCGATCACTGATGCACCGCGCTCTGTTACCGTCGCTGCGCCGCAATGTATACAAGCAGGCATGTTAGCAACTATGGCCATGCTACAAGGTCGCGATGCGCAGATATTGCTCGATTCACAACCCCTCCCCCATTGGATCATTCGCTAATTTGCTCAACACAGTGATATTAAATCGTTTTTAAAGCCCTCTTTGCCGTTATTTTTTAAATCGTTTCGATATTTACTTAGCATGCTAAGTAATGTTAAACTAGTTAGCATGCTAAGTAACTAGGTACTATTATGATTTCATCACCTCCTTTTCATGAAACTTTAGATTTAAGTTTATGCGGTAGCATGGGGCGCGTTTTTCGACTCTGTCGCGATGCCGTTACTCTCGCTGTTGAGCCTTTAGGGTTAACACAATCTCGTTGGACTGCGATGATCCATATCCATCATTTAAAACAAGGTGTTACACAACAAGAACTGGCTAGCAGTTTGGGGATTGAAATGCCTTCACTAACGCGAACAGTTAAACAGTTAGAGCAACAAGCGATTATTGTCCGTCGCATTGACAGCGATGATAAACGTAGTCGTAAAATCTATTTTACTGAGCAAGGGTTACTATTATTAGATGCACTTAAAGACATTATGGCTGAGGTTAAAACACAACTTTATGCAGAACTTACAACGCAGCAGCTTGATACTATGGCCTATGGTTTAGTGCAAATGGAAGCCAATGCTCGACGTTGTATTAGCCACTTTTCTGGAGAGAAATAATTCATGACACCGGATCAGAAATTTGCCCGCTATGTAAAAATATCATTAGTTGGGTTTATTTTATTGTTCGCTTACTTTGTCGTTGCCGATATGTTTTTACCGGTTACTCCGCAAGCGCGCGTATATCACCCTGTAGTACAAGTAACGCCACAAGTAAGTGGCCGCGTGAACCAAGTATTGGTGAATAATAATCAAGCGATTAAAGCGGGTGAAGCGCTATTTTTAATAGAAGCAGCCCCTTTTAAATTAGCACTAGAGCAAGCACAACTGGCTTATGCTGATGCGCAGTTGCAAAACCAGCGCTTAGATAGCAGTGTTAAAGCGATACAGGCTCAGCTAGCCGCTGGAAATGCCAAGCTGCATGAGCAACAGTTGTTATTTGATCGCAGTGAATCGTTATTGAAAAAACGGTCTATTTCGGAGCAAGAATACGAAACAATTAGTGCTAATTATCAATCAAGTCAAGCGAATGTCGCAGCTATTGAAGCACAGTTAACCGAGGCAAAACTGGCGCGTGGACAATTAGGCGAAGACAACCTAGCATTACGCCACGCGCAAAACCAACTGGCACAAGCGAAGCTCAATTTATCATACAGCATAGTGACTGCTGATGCTGATGGTAAAGTCGCAAACTTGCAAGTAAGCACCGGAACATTTGCTAATAAAGGTCAACCGATGTTAGCTATTGTGGCCAATAAAGCTGATTTAGTGGCTGATTTTCGTGAAAAATCGTTAGTTAATATCAAAGTGGGCAGCAAAGCAAAAGTAACGTTTGATGCTCTGCCAGGCCAAGTATTTGCAGCTACAGTGAGCTCTTTTGAAGCTGGCGTAAGTAATGGGCAGCTCAATGCTAATGGCTTATTAAGCAGTACTGAAAGCAGTAATCGCTGGGTTCGTGATGCGCAGCGCCAACGTATTCACATTGATTTAGAGCAAGCACAGCTATTAAGTAAACTACCTAGTGGTGCACGTGCAACAGTGCAGCTACTGCCTGAGTCAGTAATTGGGCAATGGTTTGGTGTCATGCAAATTCGCTTTATCAGTTTACTGCATTACATTTACTAATAAGGCTTTATTATGTCTGCATCAGTCCCTGTAAAACTAGACCAGAATGGCCTTCGGCAAGCGTTGCGTATCGCTGGCGGCAGCGCGTTGGGATTTAGTTTATGTAAATTGATGAATTGGCCAAATGGTATTTTCTTCACCGTTTATCCTATGTTGTTATTAGGATTAGTGCCGATTTTAAATGCACATATCATTCGTCAGTTTTTTGCCAGCGCGGCATTTAGTGGGTTATTTGTATTAATAGTACAGGGTTTATTTTCTCATTTACCAGTGGCGATGACCTTGCTGTGCTTTTTAGCGTTTGCATTTTTGTTTTATCAAATGAGCTGTGGTGCTAACTTTTTGTTTGGTGCTTTAAGTGTCGTTAGTTTATCTATTCAACTGCACTTTTCTAGTTATGTTGGTAATGGCACGAGTATTTATCCGTTGATCATCAGCAATGGTTTAGCAGTCGTAGTGACCGTGTTAGCGGCGGTATTAATGCACTTTGTATTTCCTGATGTTGCACCACGCCAAGGTCGGGTGATGCCAACAAAAGCAAAAGAGAGTATTCGCCACGAAGTACTGTTGTGCGCTACGGTTGCTACACTGTCGTTTGTGATTTTTCAGGTATTTGATTTACAAGATTCAATTTCAGCACAAGCGGCATCGATCTTAATTTTGTTTCCTTTGTGCTGGAAAGCCGCTGGCATGGCTGGCTGGCAACGAGCAATTGGCACATTAATTGGTTGTAATTTAGCGTTAGTATCGCAGCTGTTTTTGTATAATCACACCGATATTCTGATTTTTCCGGCGCTGATCTTGTGGATTTTAACTTTTATATTTAGCCGTTATCATATTTTAGGTGGCGGTATTCCTGGTGTTGGATTTGGGGTTATTACCACATTTGGAATTTTATTTGGCCAGTCTCTCGGACCTGGGCAAGACTTGGTTTACAGTGCGCTTTATCGGTTTTCGTCTGTATCGGTTGCGATAATCGTGAGTTTATGTGCGGTGTATATTATGCATCATATTCTTAATCGGTTTAGTGTCACCCGTCATCATACTTTCGACTAATATAATAACCGCCTTAGTCAGTTCCTTATGCACTAGGGCGGTTATTACTTTGTTATACTAACTGTGTTTAAATAATGATCACTTTAGGCGTGAGTTTATAAACCACTAATTAACACAATCGCTACTCAACGATGCGTTAAGCTGATTTATTGCGAGTGTTATTTTCGCGGGATCAACCATAAAGTCAGCGCGCCTAACAATATCCCCCAAAATGCCGAGCCAATAGAAAATAAAGTAAGATCAGAGGCGGTGACCAAAAAAGTGATCATTGCCGCCTCAGTGTAGTAACTATCAGACAAAGCTTGCTGTAAGCTCGAGGCAATGGTGGTGAATAAAGCAATCCCCGCCAAGGCTAAAATAAGTGCTTGTGGCAAACTTGCCACTAAACCCACTAGAGTCGCTGCTCCAATCGCCATCAGGATATAAAAACCACCGCCCGCGATACTTGCCCAGTAACGCTTTTTAGGGTCGCTGTCGGCATCTTCACTCATGCAAATTGCCGCAGTAATAGCAGCTAAATTAATGGCATAGCCACCAAAAGGGGCAATAAGGATATTACTAAAACCAGTGACATTGAGCGCTGCAGAGACGGGTGCAGGGTAATTATGTGCTTTTAACACTGCAATGCCTGGCAAGTTTTGTGAAGTCATGGTGACGATATAAAGCGGAATACCAACGCTGATCATCGCTTGTAAATTAAATTCAGGAGCGATAAACGCAAACTCGCTCATTTTCCATTGCCAACTGCTGGTATCTATTTGCCCTGTAACGCCAGCCATTACAAACCCAGCAATCAGTACCATAAGCATCGAAAAACGTGGCATTAAACGCTTACAGACTAAATAAACCAGCACCATCGCACCAATTAGCAATGGTTTTTCACCCATAAAGTTAAATACATCTATGCCAAAAGTCACTAAAACACCGCCAAGCATTGCACAAGCAATTTGACTCGGGATACGTTGCATTATTTTTTCAAACCAGCCAGTGATCCCTGATATAAATACCAGTAAAGCACTGAACATAAATGCGCCTACAGCTTGATTTAAACTATAACCTTGGGCACTGGTAATGAGTAAAGCGGCACCGGTTGTTGACCAGGCAATTAAAATTGGGATTTTATAGTAGTACGATAAGCCAATTGAAGTGACACCCATCGCAATACCTAACATAAGTACCCAACTTGCAACGAGCTCCGCTGTGCCACCTAGCACAATAACGACTTGGTAAATAAGTGCGATAGAGCTGGTAAAACCGATGATCACCGCAACTAAGCCCGCAGTTAAACGGTTTAATAGTTGATTTGAGAGTTGCATGTGGTTCCTAAATCGTTGAATTCAATCGTTCTATTTATACACAAATATTACTTTGATGCTAGGGCGTGTTTATCTTTCGAGGTTACTTATGACTAAGGTCTTACTGGTTGGAGAAAGTATTGATGTTCTGAGGTAGTGATAAAGTGTTAGATTTGTAATGGCGACGGTGTAACAGTTTTCACACGTCACCAATGACAGCTTAGTATACAAAGCAATAGTCGTTATTTACGACTAAAATTTTACTGTACTACAGCGCTTAATATGGGGCTTGGAGTAGGCTGTTCCATCGCTGCTTTACTGTCTTCATCCAAGGCTAAGCTTAAATTCTCTGGGCGGTCAAAAATACCCAAGCGAATGCGAATAAAATGCAAGATTTCACGAGCCACATTGATCCCCAGTGCAGCTTCTAAGCCTTCAAATCCAGGGCTTGAATTTGCTTCGCAAATTTTAAAGTGATTATCATCAAATAATAAATCAATACCAGCAACGTCTAAATTGAGTACATTAGCTGTTTGTGTAGCTAACCATTCAATCTCTGGAGTAATTGGGTGCGGTTTACCAGTGCCACCTGCACTCACGTTCGCTTTAAAGTTTTTACCGCCAGAGTTTCGCTCCATACATGCGACAGCACGGCCACCAATAGTGAGTACTCGCAAATCACGACCATGGCTAGATTTAACAAACTGTTGCAAGATGATATTAGCTTGCGGGTTGGCGGCTTCAATTAATTGCATTAAATCGTCAAATTCGCTTTTTGACTTTGATAAAAATACGCCACTGCCCTGCGAGCCTGAAAGTGTTTTAATCACCACTGGAAAGCCTATTTGCCTATCTACTAAGTCGATATTTACTGGAAATTTTACCAGCATAGTATTTGGTGTAGGTAAGTTACGCTCAGCTAAAATTTGCTGTGCAAACAGTTTATCTTTTACCGTCTCAATTGATTGTGAGCTATTAACGCAGTACACCCCTAGTCGCTCGAGATGGCGAATAATTGCTAGTGCAAAATAGGTGGTGCTGGCGCCCATGCGAGGAATAACAAAGTCAGGCAAAGTTGTGGTTACACCGTCAATTAGAATGCTTTTGCCATCTTCGCGGGTGATAGTTAAATCAAATTGATCGGGAGAGAAAACTTGTAAATCGATACCTTCTTCTTTTGCTGCGGCCAGTAAACGCTCTACTTCGTAGGTCTCTTGTTTTAGTAATCCAGCACTGTCTTTATAAATGATCCAGCCACGCATGGTATTTCCTCTTGAGTATTGATCCGCAGCTCACAGAAAAAATAGGCTCACTACGTTATAGATGTTCACAGTCACTTATGATGATGAGAGTCTGCGGCAAAAGACGCGGAGTATGAGGTTCATCTGATGTGCAGTAAAACAAATAAATTTTATCGTCACGATAATATTATTTTTCATATCTCATTTTGGTTAATCAATAGTAGGTGTTTTTTTATTGCAATAAAGTATGTAACTACAAAAGGTATAATTGATAAGTTAATGTTAACTTAACGCGTTGTATTTTTAGTATTAAAGTTATTCATTCATAACTTTTATATATTTAATTTATTAACTGTAAGATTAATATGATAAATATTGAAAGTTTCGTTTTTGTTTTCGGTAACAAATTTATGCTTGCGATTTAATTTACTCTGATGTAAAAATAACAATATATTAACCTTTAGATCTAAAAGAGAGACAAATGAAAAGGGCTATTGCATTTATTGTTATCGTTCCGATCAGTGCTTTTTTGCTATATGAGTTCGTTATCTACAAAGAAAGCAATGTAACCCATTCGGTTGCTGCGAGTGACGTTCAGTTATCGACTATAGCGCCTAAGTTAGGGGCTAAAACATCACCAGATATATCGTTACCAAGAGTTTTAGCTAAACCTAAAGTAGCTGTAAATCAAACACATGATGAATTTGATGCTATTAATCGACTCTCAGAGAAAGCAGAGCAGATTCTCAAAGCCTCAGGATTTTTGCCTACAGATTTACATAATGAGGTTTATATAGAATTTGACTTAGTTGCGCTCAGAAAGCTAAAGCAAGGCGATAATTTTGATCTAGCTATTCCACAAACCGCTGAAACCTTTAGCGCAGAGGTTACCAATGTAATTGCTGCTAGCAATGGTGATAAAAGTATTTTTGGCCGAGTGCTTGGTGCTGATGGGCGATTTCACACCACCGTGATGACTATTGGCGCAGACGCTATATATGGCCAATTAACTGCACCAAGCGGTAATTATGTATTTGAAGGTAAAGGGCAATATGGTTGGCTTGCGGCAAAGCGAGATCTTTATAAAAACCACATGGAACATCAAGTCACTAATCAACCCACATTAGAGCCAAGCAATGGTGAGGATCCGTTTGCACCAAAAGCAGAAGGTAATAACTTATAGAAATTTTTCAGAGCAGACTTTAACACAGTAATACAACACAACCTGACAAGGAACTACTATGAATAAACGACTAACTACTTTAGCTGCATTATGTGCATTAGGTATGACTGCAACTAGCCACGCCGCGACTATTGATATTGCGATTTTATATACAGATCAAGCGGCGGCCGCCACTGCAAACATTAATACTAAAATTAACCAGTATATTGCTTTTAGTAATCAGGTTTATAGCCAAAATGGTATTGATATTTCACTGCGTTTAGTAGGCAGCGAAAACTTAGGTAATCATGCAATTACACCTTCTAGCAGCTGGCTAAATTCAGTCACTAACAGTAGTTATATTCAAGGTTTACGCAATGGTTGGGGGGCAGATATGGTTGCGGTGCTTGGTAATGGTCAAAGTGCTGGCAGTAACCTAATTTCGTGTGGTATTGCGTGGGTTGGCAATGGCAGTAATGGTAATTTATATAGCTCAGTAAGTAACAGTATGTACAGTATTACAGCGGTAGATTGTGGAGCAACAACCTTTGTACATGAATTAGGCCACAATCAAGGCTTAGCACACTCTCGTAAGCAAGGTGATACATCAGGTGGTGTTTATGTTGATGGTATGGGCCATGGCGTACAAAATCAGTTTGCCAGTATTATGGCGTACCCTCATGTATTTGGTAGTGCCACGCAGTATGATTATTTTTCTAACCCGAACTGGAGTGTTAATGGTATTCCTTACGGTGTAACTAGTGAATCGTTTGCATGGCGTACAGTAAATGCCACTAAAGACAGTATTGCTAACTTTAAATAGCGTTTATTTTTAGTGAACAGTTTTTCCCTTTTGAGCGCATTAGCGCTCTTTTTATTATTTAATTTAAAGCAGGCCAAAGTGTTGCGCCATCGCCATCGATTGCATTGAGTACTTTAATTCCCAGTACTTTGGCAATAAGTGGGTAAACATCTAAGTTATTTACTTCATCGATTACTAATGAATTTTTAAATGCTGGGCCATTGGCAATAAAGGTTGCCGCCATATCTTCGCTATAAGCATAGCCATGGGTACCTAAATAGCTTACTTTACCGGTATCAGCAAAACTTCTTGGTGCTGTGGTTTGTAAAATAATATCACCAGTTCGGCCATTGTTAGCATAGTGATAAAGCTTACGTTGTTCATCACTTAGTACGGTATAGCGCCCTTTTGCTGCTTTCGTTAAGTGTTGTTTATATGCTGTGATCTCAGCTTTTGTAGTGCCTTTATTAGCATAGATCAATACTCTCGGTCCGGTATTTTTAACCATAAACTTGTCGTCTTTCGGTAAGCTGCTGATAGCAATACTTTGGTTTGGCTCAACGGTACTCATACCATGATCGGAGACAATCACTAAGTTAACATTTTGCTCTAGTTCATTAAGACGTTGCTGTAATTGCCCCATTAATACATCTACTTCTTTTACCGCTTGCTTGGTTTGCTCCGCATCAGGCCCATATTCATGGCCCATACTATCTACCAGTGAAAAATAACTAACAACTAATTGCGGGCGCTGCGCTGCTGGCAATGTTAGCCATTGAATAATTTGATCAACACGATTTTGATAATCACTGTGTTTTGAATAATGGTAAAAGTAATCCGGCAGCATGCCATTAAATCGCGCATCCGATTCTGGCCAAAAATAAGCGGCTGATTTTAATCCCTGCATCGACGCCAAATTCCACAGTGGAATGCCGTTGAACCATGTGCTGTCGTCTTTCCCTTTTCCCATGCTATAGCATTCATTTCTTTGTGTATCGCAAAAGCGGTTATCTACTACGCCATGATTAATTGGCAATAAACCAGTAATGATAGATATATGATTAGGAAATGTTTTAGTCGGATATACCGGGCGCATTTTAGTTGCGCGAACTCCCGATTTAGCTATTGCGGCTAAATTTTCAGCACCGTGTTTTTCGATGTAATCCCAGCGGAATCCATCAAGAGAAACAAGTACTACGGTATTATTAGCAGAGTTTCTATCGTCTTTAGCGTGGCTAAAAGAGCCATAAATGAGCAATGCTAATAACAGAAAACTTAAAATAGGCTTCATTGTATTAATACCTTTGTTGGGCGTTATTGGTAATCAGAAAATAAACAAATACGTTACGATATGCTTATGTTTAATATGCAGTGTACCGCTATTTTATGACCGTGATAATTATTAATAGATAAATTTTGTGCGAACAGCAGTCATAGATATTAATTTAGTAAACAAGCTGTTAGATTAAAAGTAGACAATAAAAGGAGCGTCTATGATCGATTTCAGCAAAAAAATAACGTCAGCGCGTGAGCTGCGCTCAACCCCTAATTTACAGATGGCGTTAGAAAGCGATCGTGGCCGTATCATCAATAGTGCTGCAATTCGCCGCTTACAACAAAAAACGCAAGTGTTTCCGTTGGAGCGCAATGCTGCGGTACGCTCGCGGTTAACTCACTCCCTCGAAGTACAACAGGTTGGGCGCTTTATAGTGCAACGCATCTTTGCGAATTTAACGGCCAAACAACAAGCTGAATATGGCCTAACAGGGTTAGAGAGGCCGCTAGAAAGTCTGGTTGAAATGGCCTGCTTGATGCACGATATAGGTAATCCACCGTTTGGTCATTTTGGTGAAGCTGCGATTAATCACTGGTTTAACGCAAATTTAGCAACGCTTACCCCTCAGCGCTGCGCCGATCCACACACGGGAATTGGCTTAATATTTAAACATTTAGCACAAGATATTTGTAACTTTGAAGGTAATGCGCAAGGTATCCGTATTGTACACTCACTGTTATCACTTAATTTAACCTATAGCCAAACGGCTGGTATTTTAAAATACACGCGTCCGGCAAGTATGGCTAAAGAAGATATACCACGAACTAAAAATTATTTGATGAAAAAAGTAGGCTTTTACTACAGTGAAAAAAACTTTGTTGAAAGATTGCAAAAAGAGCTATTGATAGAGCCACAATGTCGCCACCCCGCCAGTTATATAATGGAAGCGGCTGATGATATTTCATATTGCTTAGCTGATATTGAAGATGCCGTAGAAAAGGGCATTATCACTGTTGAGTTATTATGCGATAAACTCAAACAGCATTATCAAAAAGTGTTAACTAATCTTACTATTGACGATGTAGAGCATCAGCACGTGGTTGAAAAAGCAGTTAACTATGCCCTCGATAAGGCTGCTCAGCAACCTTATAACTTTAATAGCGAGTTTTTTATTTATTTACGGGTAACTCTACTCCACCCTCTGGTTAATTATGCGGCCAAACGTTTTATAGATAATATTGAAGCGGTTTATCATGGTGATTTTAATCAGGCCTTGTTAGAAGACCGCAGTCATTTACATGCTATAACCACCACTTTGAAACAAGTGGCGTTTGAATATGTGTTTTCACATAAGGAAGTCGGTAAACTTGAATTACAAGGCTATCGAATTATCAATGGATTACTTGATTGTTATAAGCCATTACTGCTGCTAAGTCATGATGATTTTAAACGGGTGATCAAAGGGGATGGTCGCTTCTTAATTGAAACACGGTTGCTCAAAAAGCTTTCGAAAAAGCATTTAAATAGCTATTTACAAGCCATTGAAGCGATGCAAGCAGAACCCGATCATGTCCTCGCTTATGAGTTTTATTATCGCTGTCGATTTATTCAAGATTATATCAGTGGCATGACAGATCAATTTGCTTACGATGAATACCGTACCTTGATGGTAATTGATTAGCAAAACACACAGCTAGATAAATTTGCGCACAACTATTAAACTGAGTTTATTGTGTTATTTTGTTTAATAGATTTATGATGGCTCACGTATTACGACTTTGTTTATTTATTTTATTTACTTTTAGTTTCAATAGCTTTGCTAAATACAGTGAAGCTATGTGCATTTTGTACAAACAACAAATGCAACAATACAGCGATAATACAAGTAGCCGTAGTTATCGAAATGCTGCAAAAGATTATAAAAACAACTGCAGCAACCCACCTCCAGCAGCGTCTCAAGCGCAACCAGCACCTGTAGTGGTTGCACCAAAAACACATGTTGATAATAAAATAAAATCTACATTAGAGACGCAAAACTCGACTGTAACCCCCCTTGACAGCAATTCGTCAGTAGCCAGAAATGAGCCTGCAGAAGTTCAAAGGGAGGCGTCTGTAATTGTTGAAAATGTTGAGAATGTCCAAAGTATTGAAGTTGAGCAAAAGAGCAGCGCAGAAACCACAGTCGAACAGCCGCTTGGGCAAAACAATGATGAAGTTGACGCTACACCCGAAGCCGTAATAACAAGCGAACCTGCGACGATAAAGGTAACAGCCCCAGAACCAGTGCGCACTGAGTCGGATTCGTTATTGATGCCAAGTTTACTGTTGTTAGTAGTTTTATTCTTAGCTGCAATGTTGCTGCTGCGCTTACGGGCTAACAAAAAAGCAGCAGTTGAAACTGCGCCGCTGATTCCTGCAACTGATGAGGCTTCAAGTACAGAAGCCGCTGTATCAAAATTAACCCCCGCAAAGGCTGAGCCCGCAGCAAGCGAATCCACTGTTGCGCCAAAAAAAGCAGTTATAGCAGAGCAAGTAGTGATTGCAACTCCACAAACTGAAGTGATAAGTGCAGACGATGTGAACGTAAAAGTTGAGCCAACGCAGCGGCTTTTTAAAAATGAGCATGATTTTAAAGAGCCTGAAGTGCGTATGTTTGATCCTGATGCGCCATTACCAGGTCAGAAGCCACAACAACCTAAAGACGTCATAAAGCCTGCGACGGTAAATGTTGAAGCTGATCTTGAAACTAATTTAGAACCACACCAAACGACCACAACAGAGCTCGATAGCGAAGCTGAGCAATTACCTAAAATGGATGATGAAAACGTTATTCATTGCGCAACGAATGAAGTAGCAAATGAAATTGTCCATTCGGATGATGTTAATAGTAGTGGCCAAGCGCTCACATCAGGCCCTTCGCAAACGAGGGAAGTTAAGCTATCAACGACCGTAGATGTTCAACCACAAGCAGATACTTTAACGGTAACTGACAGTGATGATGAAATAGCACAGGCGCTTGCTGCATTAAACGATGAATTAGCAGCAGAGCAGCATAGTGTATCAGAGCAAGATGAAAGAGATGATATATCTGGCGCATCTGTAGCAGATCCAAATCAGCGTAAAGCTAACCCATTTGCTAATTTATCACTCGACCCCACTTGGGATCCAAATTCAAAAGAAAAGCCGACGATTGTCCCGAAAAAAACAGTGCCAAAATCAGCCAAATTAATTGCAGCACAAGAGCGTGCAAAACAGTTAAAAACCGACGATTAATTTATTAATTGTCGCTGGGGGTTGTTTATTCTCCAAAGCTCAGACTATTTCGTTTAGTAGCAGCCTGCTCTGGGCTGTTACTTGCTGCTATAAATTACTTTATTTGTATGAGTTAATATTACGAACCGCTTCACCCTTTTAGCATGTCGCCAACTAAAAAATAAAATCACAACGGTAATAAACAAACAAATACACACAATCCCCATTAATGAAGAGGCATGCTGTAATAAGCTTGTTTGGGGGAGTGACTTTACGTTTTGAGTAGCTAAACTAATCGATTGCATGCCTTTTCTGGGTAGGATGATTTCATAGACATGATCATTAGGTTGTACTTCGGCACGCTGTAAGTTGCCCGCTGTTTGCCATTGTAACTCAAACTGTTGGCGTTTTTTTCGCTGATGCTCCGTACACCAAAGTGCATTAATGGTGGCGTTTTCTTTAGTTTTACAGCGCGCTGGCAACTCATAAAAATTGCGCCATGCAGTCTGTTTTGCCGTGTTGTTATATGAGTGTAGATAAAAACCAGCTGTTATTGGTGATTCAATTATATTCGCGAAGCTGTCTTTATCGGTTGATGTTGTGATGTTTTCTCTGCGATTACAAAAATCAGCTAGTCGAGTTAATAGTGTTGTGTCAGGTTGTTCTAATTGCGGTTGTGTCAAAGGGGAGTAAACAGCGGATGCAGTACATAGCGGGCTGAAACTGAGGGAGATTAATATAAAAATCCATTTTTTCATTAGTTACGTCCTGTAAAAGATGAACTTACAGCCTACCATTATTTTTTGTTATTGCAAACTTTATAGGTACAACCAAATAAGACGGTAACCGTTAAAAGCTTATATTTGGCTTAAAAGCACATGAAAAAATTATTATTGATTCTAAGTGTGTCAGTACATTGTTGTTAGTGGGATGATACACAATCCCAAGTAATGGTGGTTTTATTAGACCTAATACGAGTCTATTTGGTTAGGGTAAGATATTGAAAAATAAAGTGTCAATATTAAAACCGTTAACCAGCGTTGGGTTAACGGTTTTAAAAATGCTTTAATGCATGTCTAGGAAGTAATACAGCATTGTGAAAGGTAAATTATTAGTTTACGTTTAGCGTTTTTGTGCCACATAACCACTAAAACCAAGTGTTTTAAAATACAACTTGCCACTATTGAAGCCTGTTTCATCGAGTAAGTCGGCAAGACGAATTCTATCAAGTGGGAAAAACTCATGCTCAAAATTATGCTGCATGCGCTCTACCCCTGTTTCAGTTAAGCCTAATTGTTTGCTGAGTATCAATTGGGCATCACGCTCAAAAAGTGTTTCTGGACGCATTAAATCGGCTAAATATAATTGCCCATGTGCTTTTAGCTGTGTGCTAATTGCTTGCAACATGGCTTTTTTATCGCCGTTATCTGCCACAAAGTGCATCACTAATAAGCATAATGCGGCATCCGCTTGTTGTTTAAGTTCGGATGGCGAGCCTAAGTGTAAAGTAACCCGCTCACTGATCCCAAGCTCAACAAATCGTTGCTTTGCGATATCGAGCATGTCTTGTGAGGTATCTTGTGCAGTAAAATGCCATTTAGGCTGCAAGGCAGCAAGGAGGGCGACTTCTTTACCGGTACCGGCGCCTATTACCAAAATATGTGCTTCATCGCCGAGCGTTGCTTGTAGTTGCGCTGCGGTACTGTTGTGCAGTAATTCATACCCCGGTACTAAACGAGGAATGCGAGAATCATACTGCGTTGCTTCGTCTTGTGTAAATGTTGGCATTACTATTCCTTAAATAATTGTAACAGTCGAATAGCCACCAGGTTTCTTGGCGACATGAACTTGGGTAGCAACCCGTTCTGTCATTTGAGATACATGGGAGATCACGCCCACTTTGCGCCCCTGCGCTTGTAATGAATCAAGTGCATCCATGGCAATGCTTAATGTTTCACTGTCTAACGTACCAAAGCCTTCGTCAATAAACAAAGAGTTAATACTTACTTTATTGGATGACAAAGATGCAAGGCCCAGCGCAAGTGCCAACGAGACTAAAAACGACTCGCCGCCGGATAAGGTATTAACTGAACGTTGCTCATCGGCCATGTCCTTATCAACAATGGCGATATCCAAGGTTTGCTCAATAGCGGTAAGTTCATAGCGTTTGTTTAACGTTCGTAAGTGGCTGTTTGCATAGTGTAATAATATTTTCAGCGTTTGCGTTTGTGCTAAGTTACGCATTGTTTTACCCGTTGCATCACCCAACACTTTATTAATTACATGCCATTGCTCGACGTGTTTTTGCAAGGTTGCCAATTCAGTTTGTTTGCCTTGCAGCGCCTGACGGTTTTGATTGTGCTGTTCAAGTACAGTATTGGTTGCAAGCTGTGTTTTGTGCTGCGCAGCTTGCTGATCGTTTAAATTGGCTAACTGTTGAATAAGCTCAGCATGACTTTGCTTAGGTTTATCGCTGTTTTGATGCTGTAAGTAAGCGTGTTTGTGCTGCTTTAACGCGGCATTTTCATCTATTAAAGCTTGCGCTAATTGTTCATGTTGCTTTAAATGCGTTTTAATTTCATCGCTACTTAGTGTTAGTAAAATTGTGACCTGTTCGTGGCTTGCATCGCTGTAGCGGCTTTTAAATTCAGCAAACCATTGATTATAGCGAGTATCGAGGTCGGCTTGTTCTTGCGCATTTTCAAGTAGCCGTTGCTCGAGGCCTTGCAGCGTTATCGCGTGCTCGTCGCGTTGTTTTATCGCGTTATCGTGCGCTTTTTGGCTGTGCTGAAGCTGTGCTTGGCATTGCTCTTGTTGAGCAGCTAGCTTCGTTTGGTAGTCGTCAGCACTAATGTGTTCATTATTAAATAGCGCTAAGCGCTCACTTTGCGAGCTGCTATGTTGTTGCTGTGCTTTGGCTAAATCATCATTTAGGTTTTTTAAGATTAGCTCCGCATCACTGATCAGCGGTGTAAACTGCTGCATCTGTTGGTCAGCGCTATCGAGTTGTTTTTGCGCTTGCTCAAGCTGCTCTTGGTTGTGCTGATATTGCTCAACTTGCTGGTTTAACTCAGTTAAATCAAGCGTATTATTTTGCAGTTGTTGCCAAAATTGAGCCTCTTGAAATTGTGAACCAAGGGTCGCGGTTAGCTCATTAATTTGTGTGCTTAGCTCACTTAGCTTGCTATTGAGCTGGCTTTGTTGATTGCTTAGTTCAAGGTGGCGTGTATGTAACAGTTGTTGAGCTTGCTGCTCATTTTTAAAGATACTTTGCAGTTGGTTTACTTGCTCTTGCAAGTTGCGCTGTTGTTTTTGTGTTGCATAATACTGTGTTTTTTGTTCATTGAGCGCAATGTAACTGGCCTCCAATTGCTCTGAGGTTAAGTCATTAAGTTCAGTGCGGGCCGCTTGCATGGTATGTTTTATTTCAAGCTGTTTAGTCTGTGCAGTCTGTACCGCTTGGCTGTGTTGTGTGTGTTCAGCAACGAGCACAGCATGCTGAGTTTGATGCGAGTGAAGCTCTGCTAGGGCATTTTCGTAGTGCTGTTTTGCAGTTTTATAGTCATTTTCAAAAGCAGCGATTAAGTTAGTTAATTGCTGATCTGCGAATGGGTGTTCGGTTGCCCCACATACCAAACAAGGTTCATTTGGCGTAAGTTGAGCACGTAAATGTTCGACACTTTCGCTGGCACGTAAGCGAGCTTGATTTAGTGCGTATTCACTGTGTTTAAGCGTTTGTTCTCGTGTTACAAGGTTCTGGGTTAGCGTTGTTTGTGTTTGCTCGCCCTGACTTAGTTTGCTTGCAATAACACTTTGTTGTTGCGTGCTTTGCTTTAGCTCTTGATTAAACTGTTTGTAACGCTCGCGTTGCTCTTTTAAGTAATCGATACTTTTAAGTTTGGCATCACATTGCTCAATATTAAATTGGCCGTGTTGCTTGTTGAGTTGATCAAGCTTTTGTTGTTCGCTTAAAAGTGTTTGTTCGCTTAGTGTCAGTTTTTTAGTTTGTGTTTCCAGCTGCTCGTTTTGCCGTATAAGCTCAGCTGCTAACTGTGTACTTTGTTCAGTCGTTGTTGCAAATTGCTGCTTAGCGTGCAAAAACTGATTAAAGCTATGCTGATAGTAATTCCAATCACTCGCTAGTTGCTTAAGTTGACTATGCTGGGTTAGCCATTGCTGATGTTGCTCGGAATGTTTTTTTGCTTGTTGATGACTTGCTTGGCTTTGTTTAAATTGCTGCTGTAAATGAGTAAGTTGTTTTTGTTCTTTTTCATTTTGCCTTGTAATACTGGTTATTGTTTGTGTTTGCATCGCAAGTTGATTGTCGAGCTCACGTGCTTTAGCAATGATTGGTTCTGCGCTTTTTTGTTGTTTTTTCGCCGTTTGCAAGCTCTCGTTGTGCTTTTCAAGTGTGCTGGCAAGATCAGTAATGAGTGCCGCGTGATCAATACTCTTTAAATCATTTACCTTGGTATTTAGTTCATTATTTTGCGCCGTTAAGCTTTTAAAACGATTGCGATTGTCTTTAATTTCCAGTGCACTTTGCGCTTGTTTAGCCTGTTCACTTTGTGTTGCAATGGCTTTAAGCGCTGTACTGGCTTGTTGTTGATTTTGTTGTGCTAGATTCAGTGCTTGCTCTAAACTATTGGCTTGCTTATACCAGTTTATACCCTGCTCGATGCCAGCTAAGGTTTTTGTAGTATCTTCAATTTGCTGTTTTAAATCATCAAGTAGTTGAGTTTTCGCGGCAAGTTCTTCGTCAGTGAGTAAGGTATAACTGGCTAAACTGGCTTTGAGCAATTCGAGTTTATTTAGCTGTTCTTTATGGCGCTCAAAAATACGTTTACCAATCAAGCTAAATTTATCTGTGCCAGTTAAGCATTCTAAAAGCTGGGCTCGTTCATCACCCGTGGCCTTTAAAAATGCCGCAAACTCATGTTGCGCTAATAATACCGCCCGCGAGAATTGTTCAAAGTTGAGCCCTATTTTACTTTCGACTTCTTTTATGGTGTTGCTTTTATCAGCTATTAGCGTTTCGTCTGGCAAAGTATAGAGGCTGTGCTCAGCTACTTTTAACTTGCCGGTTATTTTTTTATGAGTTCTTTGAATGGTATAGCGCGCGCGATAGAGCTGTTTATCTTGGCCTAAAAAATCGACCTCGGCAAAACCTTCCCATTTACCCTTACGTAATAAGTTACGTGGATCATTTAACTTTATACTGTCGCCATTAAAATCTATTAAGTTACCTTTATCACCTCTTAATCGAGCTGTTTTGGTATAAAGGGCTAAGCAAATCGCATCTAAAAAAGTGCTTTTTCCTGCACCGGTGTCGCCTGTTATGGCAAATAAACCAGCATCCCTTAACGGTGCTTTGGTAAAGTCGATTTCGGCGTCAACAATTGAGGCTAAGTTATGGATGCGTACTGCGGTTATTTTCATAGTTGTTCTTGCTCCGCAAGTTCGCTTATTACATCGTTTAAAAGGGCTTTTAGCTCATCCGGGACAGCTTCCCCCGCCATGTCTTTGTTATTGGCAAACGCTTGCTCTAATAACATTTGCGGGTTGAGCATTTCGACTTGGCTTAAATCTTCAAAGACAGTTAAACGCTGCTCTTTATTTTGCTGACGAACGCGTTCTATGCCGCAAAAGCGCACTTCTTTGTTCTCTAGTGCTTTTTCAATTTGCTCTCGAAAAGTTGTATCGGTATCCCCTGCACTGAGCTTTACTCTTAAATACGGAGCTTGGCTATATTGGCTTAGGTCTAGGCTCGATAGTTGTTGGCATAATTGTTCAAGAGGTACGCACTCTCCTTCAGGTAATAGAATCACTTCTGTTGGGCGAGGAATGTAAAGGGGGTTTACAGTCACTGCAATCGTATCATCAGTGGTGGTTGTAAACTCAGCAACACATACTTGGTGTTTATAGTTACGCTCTGAAAACGACATCGGTATTGGTGTACCGCTATAGCGGATTGTCTCGGACTTTGCGACTATTTGCGCTTTATGCAAGTGGCCCAGCGCAACGTAATCAGCATGATTGCTAAACACGTTTGCTGTGACTGATTCTTCTCCGCCAATTATCAAATTTCGCTCAGAATCACTGGAGATATCGCCGCCCTTGGCATGTAAGTGCCCCATCACTATCAGCGGCGTTGTTGCAGGCTTATCAATGAGCGCATGATCAATACTTAGCTGGTACGCCTTAGCTATGCCTTGAGCGTAATCGTGACCGTTTTCAGTGTGACTAAGCGAACTAACATCACTGGCACGTAAAAATGGCATTGCAACGATATGAGCTGTTACAGAGTTGCTATTTAAACGCAGTACCACATCTGCTGGGCTGTTCGCATCAAAACGGCCTACGACCTGAGTATCAAACTGAGCAAGCAGCGGCTGGGCGGCCATTATGCGATTTGCAGAATCATGATTACCGGCAATAAGCACTATTTGTAATGCAGGGCAGTGTTTTTTGGCATCTTTTATAAATTGGTAGAGTTGATTTTCACTGCTAGCAGGTGGGGTAGCTGTGTGATAAATATCACCAGCGACTAACAGCAGATCTATTTGTTGTGTGACGAGCGTGTCTATCAGCCAACTGAAAAACACCTGATGCTCTTGGCAGCGATTGTGTTCGTAAAATTGTTGGCCTAAATGCCAATCTGAGGTATGTAAGACTTTCATGTCACGCTCTTAAAAAACAGTTAAGAGCGTCAATATACCCAAGCTAAATTAAGATGCAAGGGCACAAGCTTAATCTTTAACTTGTTAGGTTATACCAAGCAAAGATCACCATGGGTAAAGCTAACAATGCCAGCACTAATGGTACTTTGAGTGCTTTGGTTTGTTTGGCCTGCAGTACTTTTAACGCATTCGTTTCGTTACAGGCAGCTACTTTATCAATATAAAAATAACCTGAATCTAAATACTGTTTACAACTTTGTTCATCTGCTGGAATTGCAATTACTTCTTGTTGTTTTTTTAGGATATAAAAATCCATATGCCCACCGCATTTTACTAGTATGTTGAAACACTTTTGAGGAGAAAAGCGATGCTTTTAACCCCCTCAAATCAAAAAAGTGGGCGATTTTAAATACAAATGACTATAAAGGTCAACTAAAGAATTCATTATTTAGCCATTAATACAAAAATAGCCGAAATTAAGCTAAAAGTTATGCTTATAACCACCAAACTACTGCATAAAACAAGCCACTTTTTACGTTTTTTACTATGTTTTGGAAAGCGAGCGAGTGCGTCGTTTTTATCGCAAGCCGCAACGACTTCAACAAACTCAAAGCCCCGCTTTTGATATTCATTTAGTTGCTCAGTCTGAGCTGGAATTGCCGCAACACTATTATCTTTTTTTACAATGTAAAATTTCATCGGTTACCCCTGCAAGCTGTCAGCTAACTTATTCAATACTATGGTAAGAGGGTTTACTACTCATCGTTTAGGTTAACGTGTTTACAAACTGTAAAGCTAACTGTAATTGACTTGCATTAATTAAGCCTGAATTTCGTACAAAAGTTGCTGTAAACCCCCTTTACAATAATTGCCTTGTTGTTAATCATCAGTATTTAAGAATAAGTTATTTTTTACCCTATAAATGCGGCGGTTTATCGCTATTTCATTGAATATATCTCACTATTTTGACAAAGTATGCTTACGAAAAATTAACAGGATTAATTATGAAAAAAGCAGTTGTAACTTTAGGGGCTATATTTTTACCGTTAGCTCTCTCAAGTACTGTTATGGCTTCTGCAGTTGAGCAAACAAAAGGCAGTTATGTTGATAAGTTTCGCCAACTTGATGAAGTGCTGCCTACACCGAATGTTTATCGTAGTGCAGCAGGTGAGCCTGGTGAAAAATATTGGCAGCAGCATGTTAATTACGACATCGATGTAAAGCTTGATGAAAAAGCGCGTCGCTTAACAGCAAGTCAAACCATAGAGTATAAAAATAATTCACCGCACACACTCAAGTATTTATGGTTGCAACTCGATCAAAATATTTTTAAAAGTGACTCTATTGCAGAACGTACTGCTACATTTAACGGCTCTGCCCTACAGGGAGATCCACAACCAAAAGCAACTAAATTAAGTTTAAGTCAGTTACGTCGTCAACAATTTATGAGTGACAATGAACTTGGCTTTACAATTGCTAATGTTAAAGATGACAACGGTAAAGAATTAAAAGTCACAGTTGTTGATACACTAATGCGTATTGACTTAAATGAACCACTGAAACCAGGCAAAGACACTGAATTCAGCATGGACTTTGCTTTTAACATCGTCGAAGAAGATGCCGTTGGCGCTCGCTCTGGTTACGAGCATTTTGAAAAAGATGGCAACGACATATTCTTACTTGCTCAATGGTTTCCGCGTTTAGCTGCTTATACAGATTACGAAGCATGGACTAATAAAGCCTTTTTAGGCAGTGGTGAGTTTACGCTAGAATTTGGTGATTATAATGTTGAGATCACTGTTCCTGCCGATCATATCGTCTCTGCAACGGGTAAGCTTGATAATGCTAGTAGCGTGCTGACCCGTACTCAGCGAAACCGTTTAGAACAAGCCAAAAATACAAAGCGCCCAGTATTTATCGTTACTGAAGATGAAGCCTTAGAAAATGAAAAAGAAGGCACAGACAAGACCAAAACATGGCACTTTAAAGCTGAAAATGTGCGTGACTTTGCATGGGCGTCGTCGCGTAAATTTATGTGGGATGCAAAAGGTTATCAACAAGGCGGTAATGATCAGCCATTAGTGATGGCTATGTCATTTTTCCCCAAAGAAGGTGGCGATCTATGGAAGAAGTATTCGACCGAAGCAATCGTACATACAATGGAAGTTTATTCGCGCTTTTCATTTGATTATCCATACCCTGTTGCGCAGTCAGTCAATGGTCCAGTAGGCGGTATGGAATACCCAATGATCACATTTAATGGCCCACGAACTGAGTTACAGGATGACGGTTCGCGTACTTATTCACAAGCTGAAAAGCGCTTTTTAATTGGCGTGGTGATCCACGAGGTTGGTCATATTTATTTTCCTATGGTGGTGAACTCTGATGAGCGCCAATGGACTTGGATGGATGAAGGTTTAAACAGCTTTTTAGATGGTGTTGCTGGGCGTGAATGGGATCCAACTATTCCATGGGGGGTTGAACCGCGTGACGTTGTTGCCTACATGAAGTCTGAAAATCAAGTGCCGGTAATGACTCAGTCAGACAGCGTACTGCGTTTAGGGCCTAATGCTTATACCAAACCTGCGGCCGCACTAAATATTTTGCGTGAAGTGATTTTAGGCCGTGAGCTGTTTGATTTTGCGTTTAAAGAGTACGCCCAGCGTTGGAAGTACAAGCGCCCTACCCCTGCTGATTTTTTCCGTACCATGGAAGAAGCATCAGGTGTTGATTTAGATTGGTTCTGGCGTGGCTGGTTCTATAGCACTGATCATGTTGATATCTCGCTCGATAAAGTCTATCAATTACGTTTAGATACTAAAAATCCTGATATAGATTTTAATCGCCTACGTGATATTGAAGCGGCTAAACCTATGCCACTATTTGTGGAACGCAATAAGGCTGAAGCTAAAAAGCTATGGGTTGAAGAAAACTCCGACGTAACTGATTTCTACGATGAAAACGACCGCTTCACTGTTACTAACAAAGAGCGCAACTCGTATAATAAATTTTTAAAAGGCTTAGAGCCATGGGAGCGTAAAGTACTCGATCGCGCAGTTGCAGAAGATAAAAACTATTACGTGCTTGAATTTTCGAATTTAGGCGGCCTAGTAATGCCAATTTTACTTGAGCTTAGCTATGAAGATGGTACTAAAGAAGATCGTATGATCCCTGCCGAAATCTGGCGTCGCAACCACAAACATGTGCAAAAACTTATTATTACTGATAAGAACAAGCCTTTGGTATCTGTAACGGTTGATCCTCGTTGGGAAACTGCAGACGTAGATGTTGAAAATAATAACTACCCTCGTCGTATTATTCCTTCACGTATTGAAGTGTATAAAAAAGAGCAAAGTAAAGCCAAAGTCAGCCGCGATATCATGCATGATATTAAAACTGAACTAAAAACAGATGACGAAAAAGATGACGCTAAGGAACAAGAATAATGCGTTTTATGCTTATTATTCTTGCTTTTATAGTTGCTATGCCTGCGACGGCACATCAACTTAAAGCATCAGTAACTACTGTTTTATTCAATAAACGTACTAGCAATATTGAGCTAATGCATCGTTTTTATTTACATGATACCGAGCATGCTGTGGAGCATTTATTTGCCGGTGGCGCCGATATTATTAGTAATAAAGAAGATCAACAACGCTTTGTAGATTACATCGAATCACATGTTGCTTTACAAACACTCGATGGAGAGCCGCTAGTGTTGAAAGAAGTGGGTGCGCAAGTTGATGGTAAGTTTTTTTGGGTTTACCAAGAAGCACCGATCCCAAAGGATATTAAAGGTATCCGTATGAGTCACGGCGCGCTGCGCGATTTATGGCCTGCGCAAGTGAATATGGTTAATGTTGAAGGTAAAGGCAAAGTGAAAACACTGCACTTTACTCAAGATGACACTTGGCTAGAAGCGCGCTTTGAACCAGCTAATACAGCGGTAGAGCAAACAAAGTAGGCAAGTTTAATAGTCCCCCAACCGACGCGCACAGTGGTTTTGTGCGCGTTTTTTATTAATTTTTAATTAAATACGAATATGTTTCTTTTCATATCCAATTGCTTAAACTATCTTAAAGTAAGTAATTTGGATGAAAATTAAATCATATACAAGGAGTGGTATGAACACGTATCAAAGTGCAGTAGCTGGGGTTATTTTTGATTTAGATGGCACCTTAGTATCATCTGAACTTGATTTTACTCTTATCAAAGCTCAAGTCGGGTGTCCTGACGAGCTTGATCTACTTAGTTTTATTGATGGTCTTCCTTCGCCTTACATGCGTGAGGAAGCAATGAATATTGTCCATCAACATGAGCTTATAGATGCTCAACATGCAACGTTGTTACCCGGCGTAGCGCAAGCTATCGCGTGTTTAAAAGAGCAAGCAATACCAATGGCAATCGTGACTCGCAATTACGATCGCGCTACTGCGCTGAAATTAAAAAATAATCCGTTGCCAATTCAAACAGTACTCACGCGTAGTGATGCCCCCCCTAAGCCAGATCCGAGCGCTTTGAATGCAATTGCAACGTTATGGGGAATAGATCAGCAACACATACTTTATGTTGGTGATTATCTTTATGATATCCAGGCTGCACATAATGCCAATATGCGTGCTTGCTTATATGCACCGAGTGATGTGCCTGCATATGCAGATCAAGCTGATTATATTCTGCACCATTTTTCTGAATTGCCTAACTTAATAAATAATTTAGGACAAACACGACAATCACGTATTTTAAATGTCTCCATTTAAAGGTATTAAATATGTTATGTTAAATAGTGCGTTGTTTAACTTTTATAAACATGAGTACTGTCAAATGAAATGTCATAATTGTGATTTTGCAGTCATTTAATCACTAGCTCAATACCGCGCTAATTGTTAAAATGTTGCCAATATCGAGTTTCCAATAGAGGCATAAGATGGGCAGAGCATTTGAAGTACGTAAAAGCTCCATGGCGAAAACAGCCAATGCTAAAACCAAAGTTAATTCTAAGTACGGTAAAGAAATTTACGTAGCAGCAAAAAATGGTGAACCTGATCCAGAAGTAAACCAGTCGCTAAAACGCTTAATCGAACGCGCAAAGCGAGATCAAGTACCAGCACATGTCATCGAAAAAGCGATAGAAAAAGCTGCTGGCGGAGCTGGTGAGGATTATGCAACAGCCCGTTACGAAGGCTATGGCCCAGGTAACTGTATGGTGATTGTTGACTGTTTAACAGATAACCCAAATCGTACTATTAAAGATGTTCGCTTACCGTTTACTAAAACTGATTCAAAAATAGGTACGCCAGGCTGTGTAGCACATATGTTTGATCATTTAGCTGTACTTGGCTTTAGTGGTGACGATGATGAAGTGGTACTTGAAGCTTTAATGATGGCTGATGTTGATGTAACCGATGTAGAAGTTGATGATGGCAAAGTATCGGTTTTTGCTCCACATACCGAATATTACAAAGCAAAAACAGCATTAGAAGAGGCGTTTGCAGGTATTATTTTTGAAGTTGACGAAATCACCTTTGTACCACAAGTGCATATAGAAATTACTGATGCCGATGTTATCGCTAATTTTGATAAATTTATTGCAATGTTGGAAGATTGTGACGACGTACAAAACGTTTATCATAACGCCACGGTAGTGAATTAGGCTGAAGTTATAAAGTTATAAAGTTAGCAAGTTAGCAAGTTAGTAGTTTCGAGAAGATGCAAAAGCGCATTTCATTGTTGGAATGTGCTTTTTTGTTGTTGATAGCTTATTTTTCTGAATGCTGATTATTCAGGAAAGTTATGGTTAAAGGATAATTTAAGCAAAAAAAACCAGCCCGAGGGCTGGCAATATGACACTAACAAACTCGAAGGGGAGCTATTGTTGCGCTTTATATTTTATACGAAACGCATGCAATAATGGTTCAGTATAACCACTGGGTTGTTTAACTCCTTCTAATACAAGGGCTAATGCAGCTTGATATGCAATACTTTGTGCTAAGCTTTGCACTGAATCGGCCATATTAACATAAGCCGGATCCCCTTCATTTTGGCCATCCACTACTTTTGCCATTTTCGCCATAGTAGTTTCTATTTGTGCCTGCGTGCATACCCCATGCTGCAACCAGTTAGCCATATGTTGGCTTGAAATACGCAGTGTAGCCCTATCTTCCATTAATCCTATATGGTTAATGTCAGGCACTTTAGAACAGCCTACACCTTGATCAATCCAACGTACTACATAACCTAAAATACCTTGAGCATTGTTATCCAGCTCTGCCTGAATATCTTCTTTGCTCAAACTATTAGGATCAACCATCAAAGGCGGAGTTAATAGTTCTGTTAAACTAGCTTGTTGTCGCTGGGCAATCGCTTTTTGACAGGCAAACACATCAACGTCATGATAGTGCATAGCATGTAAGGTGGCTGCAGTAGGGGAGGGCACCCAGGCAGTGTTAGCGCCTGCTTGCGGATGGGCAATTTTTTGCTCCATCATCAACGCCATTTTATCGGGCATTGGCCACATACCTTTGCCTATTTGTGCGCGACCACTTAACCCGGTTTGCAAACCGATATCGACATTTCTGTCTTCATAAGCATTGATCCAAGGTTGTTGTTTAATGGCTGCTTTTGGTAATACTACACCTGCTTGCATTGAGGTATGAATTTCATCACCTGTACGGTCTAAAAAGCCAGTATTGATAAATACCACACGTTGTTTAGCAGCATTAATACAGGCTTTTAAGTTCACCGATGTACGGCGCTCTTCATCCATAATGCCCATTTTGATGGTGTTTTTGGGTAACTGTAAAAGCTGTTCAATACGACTAAATAATGTATTGGTAAAAGCAACTTCTTCAGGACCATGCATTTTCGGTTTGACGATATTGATACTGGCTGCAGTTGAATTTTTTACCGGGCTATTGCCATTTAAGTCATGCAGTGCGGCAGTGACCGTGATCATTGCATCCATGATACCTTCAAATACGTCGCGGCCTTGGCTATCTTGAATCGCAGGGTTTGTCATTAAATGGCCAACATTACGCACAAACATCATACTACGCCCTTTTAGACTTAGCGGTTTCCCATCAATACCTGAATAACTGCGGTCTTTAGCGAGTGTACGCTCAATCGTTTTGCCATCTTTTGTGAATGACTCAGCGAGAGTTCCTTTCATTAAGCCTAACCAATTTTGATAAACTTGCACTTTATCTTCGCCGTCAACGGCGGCAACGGAGTCTTCACAATCCATAATGGTGGTAAGTGCAGCTTCGAGGAGGACGTCTTTTAAGCCCGCTTTGTCGGCTGCACCAATGCTATGATTATGATCTATTTGTAGCTCTATATGGAGGCCATGACTGAGTAATAAAATTGCACTGGGGTTTTGTGCTTCACCTTGAAAACCAATAAGTTGCGCTGGTTGTTTTAAGCCTGTTTGTGAGCTACCACGTAAGGTGATGATGAGCTGGCCATTAACTACCGAATAATTAGTACTTTCAATATGTGAGCCATTTTCAAGTGGTAACGCTTTATCTAAAAACTGCCTTGCGTAGGCCATTACTTTAAAACCGCGAACAGGATTATAGTTGCTGCCTTTTTCAGCGCCATCTTCTTCGCTAAGTACATCAGTGCCGTATAAGGCATCGTATAACGACCCCCAGCGTGCGTTAGCGGCATTAAGTGCAAAGCGTGCATTACTTACTGGCACAACCAGCTGAGGGCCAGCTGTGCGGGCTATTTCAGGCTCAACATTTTCTGTCTCAATGCAAAAATTATCGGGCTCAGGGACTAAATAACCAATATCAGTTAAAAACTGTTGGTATTGCGCTGCATCCCAGTGTTTATTTGCTAGGTGATAGCTATCAATTTGGTGTTGTAGGTCTTCACGCTTGACTAATAATGCACGGTTAAGCGGACTAAGGTCATCAATAATTTCAGCAAATCCTTGCCAAAAGTGTTGTTCGCTAATACCTGTACCGGGTAGCAGTTGCTGGTTAACAAAATCGGCTAATTGGTTATCTACGGTTAATCCAAATTGGCTGTGAGAGAGTGTCATAATCGATATCCTTTTAAACGGTCGCGGTGCAATTGACTGCATGTGAGCAATCTTTTGTTAACCATAACCTAAAAATACGCAATAGGTGTTCTTTTAGCCATTCACTAAATATATAGCCAGCATAACAACTATAAATTTACTAAATCCAATAAATCGGCCTAATGTTGATTTAAGCGCTACAGAGCATTAACTCTTAGCCTCTCACACAACCATATAAATAAAATTTAGTTTTAACCCGTTCAGAGGATTTTTTATTATGACTACTTATCAACGTGAAACCGATACTTTAGCTACACTTTGTCAAGCACAAGGTAAAACATGGCAAGCAATTAATCCTGAATACGCAAGTCGTATGCGTTTGCAAAATCGTTTTCGTACGGGATTAGACATCGCTCAGTTTACAGCTGACATCATGCGTGAAGATATGGCTGCATATGATGCTGATACCAGCCAATACACACAATCGCTTGGTTGCTGGCATGGTTTTACTGCCCAACAAATGATGATGGCGATTAAACGTCACCAAAAAACCACTAAGCGTAGCTACGTATACCTAAGCGGTTGGATGGTTGCTGCGCTGCGCTCTGAGTTCGGCCCACTACCGGATCAAAGTATGCACGAAAAAACCTCAGTACCGGCGTTGATTGAAGAAATTTATACTTTCCTAAAACAAGCCGATGCTCGTGAACTTGACCATTTATTTAAAGACTTAGATAACGCCAAAGCAACTGGTGGTGATGTACAAGCGGTACTTGATAAAATAGATAACTTTGAAAGTCATGTGGTGCCGATCATCGCAGATATTGATGCTGGTTTTGGTAATGAAGAAGCAACCTACTTACTCGCTAAAAAAATGATTGAAGCGGGGGCATGTGCTATCCAAATCGAAAACCAAGTTTCAGACGCGAAGCAATGTGGTCACCAAGCAGGTAAAGTAACTGTGCCACACGAAGACTTTTTAGCAAAAATTAACGCCGTGCGTTATGCCTTTTTAGAACTGGGTATTGATAACGGTATTATTGTCGCACGTACTGACTCACTTGGTGCCAGCTTGACCCAAAAAGTGCCGGTATCACAAACACCTGGCGACCTTGCTAGTCAGTACAATGCGTTTTTAGAAACCACACCAATTAACGGTGTTGAAGATTTAAATGAAGGTGATACGGCAATGAAGCTGAACGGCCAACTATGCAAGCCGACTCGCCTTGATAATGGTTTATACCAATTCCGCGAAGGCACAGAAAAAGACCGTGTTGTACTAGATTGTATTACCAGCTTGCAATCGGGTGCTGATTTACTGTGGATTGAAACTGAAAAACCACATGTAAAACAAATTGCTGAACTGGTTAATCGGGTTAAAGAGCAAGTTCCTGACGCTAAACTGGTTTATAACAATTCACCTTCTTTCAACTGGACATTGAAATTCCGCGAGCAAGTTTATCAACAGTGGTTAGACGAAGGTAAAGACTTATCTGCTTATCCAAGCATTGATGATAATAAGGCGCTAATGGCACCAGAGATGGATGCAACTGAACTTGCAGTCGCAGCAGATGAGTTAGTACAAAACTTCCAACGTGATGGCGCGCGCGAAGCTGGTATTTTCCACCACTTAATTACGCTACCGACCTATCACACGGCTGCATTGAGCACTGATATTCTGTCAGAAGGCTACTTTGGTGACTTAGGTATGCTGGCTTATGTACGTGATGTGCAGCGTCAAGAAATTCGCCGCGAACAAGCATCCGTTAAGCATCAAGACTTAGCAGGTTCTAACATGGGAGATACCCATAAAGAGTACTTCTCAGGTGAAAATGCGCTTAAAGCTGGCGGCGAAGCAAACACTATGAACCAGTTTTAACATAACAGTCCAACTCAACAATGTTACCAAGGGCCGCAAGGCCCTTTTTTTGATGCTAGCAATTACAGAGGATATACAGCTTTACACTTGCTAACTTTACCGCTCAGATCAGATTTTAACTAAGGCTTGGATCAGTATTTAACTAGCATCAGATTTATTTTCAATTTTTGGATCAGAGTTTAATCAAGTGAATTTTTTGGCGGTATTTTTTATCAATTTAGCGATTTAATCAGCTTTTAGCTCTTTGGAAAGGGGGGATTTTGATAAAAATGGCCGTTATTAGCCATTAATCAGAAAATATAAACCGATTTTTTACCAACTCTAACCGACTACAAACCACTTTTTTACCAACTTAAACGCCATAAACAGTGACTCAAACCGATTTTTTACTAACTCGATGACCAAAAAATGTCATAAACCGAAATTTTACTAACTCGATTTTTTACAAAGTCCGATACTTGTGTAAACTTTAGAATATGTGAATGAGCACTCACTTTTTGTAAAGGGGGTTTACAGGGGATTTGACTAGGGACAAATTAGCGAGAGTAAAAGTTGTTAAGGACCAAGCTACGGTTTCTAGCTTCACACTTGCAACTTGTTAACTTTACTCTCGCCGCTAACTAACTTCTATTTACTATGCTTATCAAACCACCATTGAATATAAGCTACTTTAGCCATCAAGTTTGACGGCCGTTTTGTTATGCCATGTGATGCATCAGGAATACGTACCATTGCTGTATCAACTCCTTGTAGCTTTAATGCTTGATAGAATTGCTCGGTCTCAGAAATAGGAGTGCGGTAATCCGCTTCACCAGTGAGTAGCATGGTTGGTGTTTTAACATTACCAACATAGCTAATTGGCGAGCGTTTCATATAATGCTCAATATGATCCCATGGCTTACCTGGGAACCAGTAATCGGCAAAGAATGGGTAGAAGTCGGCAGTTAGTACAAAGCTGATCCAATTGATCACCGGCTTGGCAACAACAGCGGCGGCAAATCTGTCTGTATGGCCAACAATCCACGCCGTAAGTACACCGCCACCTGAGCCACCGGTTACAAACAGTTTTGACTGATCAATAAAACCTTTGCCAATAAGCGCATCAACGCCAGTCATTAAGTCATCAAAATCGTTACTAGGATAATTGTGATGAATAGTTTGCGCGAACTCCTTCCCGTATGAGTCACTACCACGCGGGTTCATATATAAAACCACATTACCTTTAGCGGCAAATAATTGTATTTCAGCGCTAAAGTGTGGACCGTAGTTAGCGACAGGGCCGCCGTGTATTTCTAAAATAAGGGGATATTTTTTACTACTATCAAACCCAGGAGGGTAGGCGACCCAACCTTGAATTGGTAAGTCGTCATAACTTGATTTCAGCCAAATTTCTTCTACTTTTGCCAGCTGTTTATTACCAAGCGCGTCGTCATTTAATTTTGTTAAACGTTGTGTTTTACCATTTTTAACTATTGCTATATCAGCAGGACGTTGGGTATCAGCAAGCGTGATTGCCACATCACCATCGTCGCTTATATCAAAGTCACCACCAGAATAAGGGCGACCGAATGAAACACTCCCTATTTTTTGTGTGATCACTTTTCGTTTGCCGCTACGTGGTTGATAAGCGAGTGCGGTTTGGCCTTCACTGGCGTAACTAAAATAAAGCCCTCTAGAATTATCAGCCCATTTAATTTGCTCGACACTGCGGTCAAAATCAGCGGTTAAACTTGTGGTATCACCCGATTTTAAATCGCGAATATATAGCTGGGTATTTTCATAATTGGTACGTTTATCATCATAACCGGTATAGGCAAGATAACGCCCATCTGGTGATATTTGCGGTTGCTGATCAGGACCTTCTCGGTCGGTAAGCGCTGTTATTTGTAGATCATTTAATGTTAGCTGATATATTTCAGAATTTGTTGGTTTGAGTTTAAAGTCAGCATGGCGATTAGCCGAAAAATAAAGGCTGTTACCATCTTCAGAAAAGCTAACTGGCCCGCCATGATCAAAGTCGCCAGAGGTTAACTGACGGGCATTACCGCCATTGGCTTCAATAGTAAACAAATGACGAAAACCAGGCTTGGTATAACCGCCGCCATCGGCACGATAATATACGTCATCAATAAATTTAGCAGGCTCTGCCCAGCTGGCACCTTCAGGCTTGCCTGGTAAGTTAATAGGAGAACTAACTTTACTCGGTACAAATTGGCTAAACAGTAATTGCCGACCATTAGGTGACCACTGCAAACTTGAAGGGCTTTGAGTAAGATTACTAATTTTTGCAACAGCGCCTGTTTTTAGCCATTTTACATAAATTTGGCTACTGCCATCACGAGTTGAAATAAACGCTAAACGTGATTGGTCTGGCGACAAGACAGGGGAGTAATCCATATGTACACCCGATGTAAGCGGTTGTAATTGCTTTGAACTACTGTCGACAGACCAAATATTACTAACTTTACTATCTGATTTAATGTCCATCCGATTACGAACAAAGTAGACGGTTTTACCGTCGTTAGTCATTTCAATTTGATTGGCATATTCAAGGTCGAATACATTTTCTAGTTGAAAAGTTTGCAGGTTATCATTGGCTAATACTGAAAAACACAGCGAGGTTAGGAGGGCTGCGGGGGCAATCAATTTCATTTTAATTCCTTGTTATTAATTATCGCACCTAACCGTTATAGAATAACAAAACCCAAAGGTACACCATCATGCGATGAATACCTGATTGATTATTAGTGGCTACTTGCCGACATTAATATTTTTGAGTGGTTGAGCTGCGATAGTAAATTCACACTCGGTGAGTACTACACTTTTATTACATTGATAGAAAACGGTTACGTAAGTGTCTTGAGGCACTTGCTCTGCGAGCGTTTTAGTAATTTTAAACTGCAGTTGTTGCTGATTAAAAGCAATTAGCTGTGCAGCTTCAAAACCAAAAAATTGCTTTACGCTTGGATATAGTGCTTTAAAAATACTTTCTTTTGCTGAAAAAATGACGGTTAATGGATGTGAAAGCTGCCCAGCCAATCGCCTAAACAGTGGATATTCATCGGGATGCAAAATTTGCTTTTGTAGCTCTAGCTCTTGTTTGGCACTCATTAGTTGCTCTATATCAATACCAATTCCAGCGATATCAGTGTGCTGACATGCTATAGCCATTGCGATCCCTTGCGTGTGGGTAATGCTACCAATAATGTTTTTAGGCCATATGGGCGCGCGATCGGGGCCTGAGATAATATCAAAACAGGGGATATTGAGGGCGGTTAACACCTGTTTTGCGCAAAAACGGCCGGCGAGGTATTCAGCTCTTCGTTTAACAACAGCCTTTTGTAGTTGTTGCGGTAACACAATCTGATAATTTAAAAAGTCACTGTCAATAAAACTACTACTGTCAAACTCACAACAATAACTATTATGACTAAGTTGTGGGCTCAGTTTAGTATAAAGAGAAAAATCCATAACATTTTGCTGTTTTGTTTAGTGTCATTAGTAAGACTTTGATAATACGCTAATAACTTCATAAATAAAGTAAAGGCTATGACTATTTAAGCTGAGCTTTGGTTAAGAGATTTACTAACATATTTATTTTAGCATTAATATTATTTTACTCCCCAGCCGGAAATTTTCAGGGATAACAAAGCGATTGAGCTTGGCGCTACTGATAAGGGCGCAGCCGGTCTACGTGAAATGGCAAGCGTTCAGGCGTGTCAATTAAAGCAATTAGGCATTATGAAAGTATAGGTCTACTGACAAACATAGAACGTCAAGGTTGTTACCGTATTTATGATAACGCTGATGTGGAATTTGTTTCGCTTATAAACGTGCACAATTATTAGGGTTAAGTTTAACTCAATTAAAACAGCTAAAAGTCACTAGACATGACTTAGATTGGCCTGCGTTAATGGCTTTGCCTTTCAATATCAACCTAATAAAAGCATTCCTGAAAAACTTCTTAAAGTACTTACCGCAGAGGTTGTACTAACGCTTGATACCCACGTTTATTATCGTTATTTTCAAGGAGACTGTGTGACAAAGCAGTTGAAGCACACAATTTTAGGCTTGTGTGGCATTAAAGTGCTAAAAATAACGCATATTGGTCCAATCATCAGTTCAACGACAAAGTAGCGGGCTAAGTGCTTAAAACAGATGGCTAAAATGGCGATGAAATGAGAGTATAGACTTTACTTTATAGCTTGTAAGATCTTTAAGTACCGTTTAATAACAATAATATAAGTGAGAATACGTGTGCGCTTTTGTATTTTAACACTCGTTTTAATAGGGATTTTATCGGCACTGGTTGGTTGCTCAGGAGAGCCAGTTTTTGAAGCTCCATCAACATCACAATTTCGCCATACGCAAGAAATTGTTGAGTCAGCGGCGTTATCTAATGATGGCCAGCTAAGTGTTGTCTCAGAGCAAGGTAAGGTATGTGTATGGGATAATAAGATAAGCAAAACCTTGTTTAGTTGCATTTCCGGTGATGATGCAAAACATATTGAACTGCTTGGCTTTAGTGATGATAAAACTAAGTTTTATATTTCTAACCGCATGTCAGTACATTTATTTTCAGTTGTAAATGGTCAACTACTGGGTAGTTGGTCAACAGGGAAAAACATTGCTCGTGATATTGCAATATCAGCAAACGGTCAGTTAATAGTGGTAGGCTATCGTAGCGGTGAAGCTGATGTGATCAACTCTCTAACGAAGCAAAATACGCTATTTCAAGTTCATCGCCTTGATATTAATTCTGTAGCACTATCTGCCGATGGACAAACAGCATTAAGCGGTTCAAGCGATAAGTTTAGTTATTTATGGTCAACGAAAGATGGCACTATTTTAAAAGAGTTCAAATTAGCGACTCGTGTTAATCATGTCAGTATAAACGAAAATGCAAGTTTAGGTTTTGCGATAGATTCTGTTGATGATCGTATATTTCTTGATTTAAACACCGGTATTAAAAAAGCTGAGCTAAATATATTTACTAATTTTATAGAGTTTAACCACTCGCGGTTTGTAAATGATGATAAATGGTTTTTAACCGGCTCACCGAAAAGCACGATACAATTATGGCGTGTAAAAGATGGTACATTATTGGCTGAGTATAAAGCGACACAACAGCGCATTCGTGGCTCAGTTTTAGCTGTAGCGTATGATAAAGAAAATAAAAAAATTGTCAGCGAAAGCAGTGATGGAGTACTAGAAGTTTGGCCGTATCAGCCTAAGTAAGCGACAATTTAATTGGATTTTAAAAGCCGTGTTTACTTAACAAACCCGGCTTTTATAATTACCGCTTAGCGCTATTAATAATCAAACTTATGTTCAGTAAATAAGCTCTGTACTTGTTGCCATATTTTCCCTGGTTTGCCATCAGCGACCAGTTGACCGTTGAGTTTTACCACTGGGCCAACTTCTTTTGTGGCACTGGTGATCCACACTTCATCGGCTGCAAATAGTTCCTGCTTAGTAATAATACGTTCTTGAACTTTAAAGTCACTGTGGCTGTGTAATATCGTTAAAATTAACCAGCGAGTGATACCCGGTAAAATTTGGTTATCCAATGGTGGTGTGCTGATCACGCCATCTTTAACAATAAACACATTACTTGAGCTTGCTTCGGTAAGCTCATCTAAGCGATTGTATAAAATGGTTTCTTTATTGCCAGCCGCCGCACCATGCTGGTAATGAATCACGTTGCCGAGTAATGCGGTTGACTTGATGTGGCAACGCTGCCAGCGCTTATCTTGCTCAACGGATACAGTATAAGTCGTGGCGTTGTCGATATCACTAACGGGTTGTGCTGGAATTTCAAAGGCGTAGGCAAATACCGTTGGCGTAATACCACTAGGGTAAGCATGAGCACGCTTAGTATCAGCGCCACGGCTAACGTGCAAATAAATACCAAGGTTTTCGCCGTGATTTTTCTCACACAGCTGCTGGCAGATTTCACGCCATGTATCAGCTGTATAATCGAGTACAATTTCCAGTTCATTTAAACCATTCTTCATGCGTTCAATATGCGCTGCAAAGCCAAGCATGTTGCCATTATAGGCAGGGATCACTTCGTAAATACCATCGCCAAATAAAAAGCCTCTGTCCATTGGCGATATTTTTGCGTGCTCTGCGTTCATATAGTCGCCGTTTAAATACACCGTACTCATTATAAATCCTCATTCTGATTGGCAACACCGCTAAGCTGACGTAGTCTTGCGATGAGTTGTTGGCCATGCATAGCATGTAAGCCATCTTCGGTTAATTCGTTTTTGTGAGTAACGCCATCTACACTGCCACGTTCACTCAAATATTGCAGGATTGCTAAAGTATCGACTTCTGCGAGTAAGTCTTGGCTATGCCAGCGGCTTAAAAACGCAATAATGCCGTAAGCTGCCCAGTTTGATACATCCGCTAACAGCAGTTCATCGCAGCAAGTAAGGCACGGCATAATGCTCAGCTCAGTCATATATTGTGATAAATTGCCCATCCCTATTTCGTTACCGCCATCACCAATAGCTACAGTTGGGCAGGGTGCTTGGCTGACAAAAAAATCAAAACAACCACAATCAGCCGAAATATCAATACCACGCATATTGTAATATTTATTGCCGTGACACAGCCCAGGGCGCTCGATAGACAATACGCAATCTGGTTTTAACTCAGCCAGCGCAGCTTTGCTAAAAGCCATTGCATCAGTAAAATTATTCAGTGGCAATTCAAAACAGTTAAATTCATTTTTCAGTGCACTGTAAAGGGGGTTTCCACAGACTAAAATAGGATTTTTACGCAGCGTAATTAAAGCATTGTATAAAGCAATGGCGCCAACAGGGCCATCGGTTTCAAAGGTTTGCTTGACGGCAAAACCGGTACCAATGAGTACCGTACTTTTGGCATCAAATAACGACTTTGCAGCGCGCAGATAAGTACCTGTCTGTTGATAGGCATAGAGATTTTGCATACCACGTAGGTTTTGTTCTACCATCATGGTTTCGATTGCTTGACTTAATTGTTCATCACTTAACGAGTGTGGCATAACGCTTTGATCTCTTGAATAAGGGCAATGCCTGCAGCGTTATCGCCATGCACACATAAACTGTCGGCGTGTAAAGGCAGTTGTTTGCCCGATTGTGTGGTTACGCAGCCGGTGGCGAGTAACTGTTTAACTTGCGCTATTAGCGCAGGTTTATCATGCACACTACCAGCAATTTTCCGTGATACTAATTGACCGTCATCGGTATATTGGCGATCAGCAAATGCTTCTAAAATTAATTCAAGGTGATATTGTTGAGCAAGTTTTTGATGTTGCTCTGCTTTCGCAGTGGCGAGAAGCATTAGTTTTAAAGGGCTCGGGTAACTGGCAACAGCTTGCATCACCGTGGTCAAAATTGTTTTATCGGCCATCATATCGTTATATAACGCGCCATGTGGCTTCACATACTCTAAAGTGAGGCCTTGAACTTTTGCCATGCCTTCAATTGCGGCTATTTGATAATGCAGGCAATTGCTTAGCTCTTGTGGTGTTAATGCCATGGAGCGACGACCAAAGCCCTGTTTATCAGGATAGCTGGGGTGCGCGCCTATAATGACGTTATGTTGTTTAGCAAGCATCAGGGTGCGTGCTAGAACATCACTATCACCGCCATGAAAACCACAAGCAATATTAGCCATATCAATATGCGGCATTACCTCTTCATCAAGGCCCATTTGCCATGCGCCAAAGCTTTCCCCTAAATCACAATTGAGCTTCATCATTATTTCCGTTTAAAAAGCCGAGATATGGGCGTTTTGAATGTCGGTGATCAGCATATGACCTGGGCTATGTGTAATGCAAAAATCAGGCGCAGCATTAGCGATGGCGACTTGCGGCGTGACACCACAGGCCCAAAATACCGGTACTTCACCGTCTTTAATGGTGACAGATTCACCAAAGTTAGGGCGATTAATATCTTTAATACCTATTGCAGCTGGATCCCCAAAGTGAACTGGCGCTCCATGCACATCTGGAAAGCGGCTACATATTTGGATTGCCCGAATCGCATCTGCCGGCTTCATCGGTCGCATACTAACGACCATGTTAGCATGAAATATACCGGCGCTTTCGCAAGGAATATTAGTCATGTACATAGGTACATTTTTATTTTCCGTAATATTACGTATTTCTAGGCCCGCCAACTTTAACGACTCTTCAAATGAAAACGAGCAACCAATTAAAAAAGTGACCAAGTCATCGCGCCATTGCTCTTTGATATTCGTTACTTCTTCAATCAATTGGCCATTTTTAAAAATACGATAGCGAGGTATGTCAGTCCTAATATCTAAATCATGCGCAACATTTGGAATGCTGGTAGCTCCAGGCGTGCGGCTACTTGCTACAATTGGGCACGCTTTTTTGTTTGCTTGGCAAAATTGTAAAAAATCAAACGCATAGCGCTGGGGCAAAATCACTAAATTAGCCTGTACAAAGCCGGGAACAAAGCCCGATGTACTACCGGTATAATCTTCATTCCTGATCATATTACGAATAGCGTAAGGCGTAGTAAGTGATGCGTTATGTTGCATAGTATCCTCGTAAACTTTTAGTTGTTGTTAATGCCACTGACGGTAACAGGCAAAGTACCTTGCGCTGGCTTTTTACCAACTAGTACTTTTGCAAGAGCAGTAAAAGCTGGCCCTGCTACTTTAACATCATTATCTACATCTATGTTATACGCATAAGTTGCTAAAATTGCATCCGCATATTGGCCAAATGTGGCAATATCGTATGGTGCTCGTAAACTAACAAAAACGGTTTTCTTATCAGCTTGTTGCGCTTGCTGAAGCAGTTTTTCAAGTGCCGGACCTTGCGCCGATTTTGCAATTGCAAATGCAGGGTTATCAGCAAGGTCATCCATGCCGCCAATTTCTACCGCGCTTTGGTTTGGTGATGCATTGCCTGCAATGATGATATCCGCTTCATTGATTGCTTTTAACGTCGCAGTGGGCTCAAAGCCTTGTAAGCTGGTGCAGCTAAATGCAAGTGGTTGCTGAGTATTTTCTGCAATTGCCTGTTGTAGCGCCAAACACTTGCGGGTATCAGGCATGATGATATGTACTTTACTATTTTTCGTCAGTTTAATCGGTAAAGTGTGCTGGTCATTTTTAACTTGGGTAATGGCGGCAAGAGCCAGCTCAGCTTCGACTTTGCGATGATTATCATCACCGAGAATAAGTTGTGCTTTTTGCATTGCTAACGATTCGTCAAGCTCTGTGGTCAGTTTAAATTTACTTTTTAAACTGATGATGCGTTGAGCAGAGATAGCGACTTCGTCTGCTTGTAAATTACCTTTTTTAACTTCGCTCACTAAGCGGCTGATCAGTTTATCTAATACGACTAAATCTTTTGGACTACGAATTTCAATTGGCATCAAAGCAATATCAACCCCGGCAGCAAAAGTATTTACAACGGCTTCAATTGGTTCGAAAAAGTGGCTAATACCAGCCATATCTAGCGCATCGGTGATCACTACACCTTGATAGCCCATTTCATCGCGTAATAATTCGCTGATGATTTTATGCGACATCGTCGCAGGTTTGATCATGGTTTTGCCATCTTTACTAACAAATGTGCTGCTATCCAGTGCTGGGTACTGAATATGCGCAGTCATGATCATGCCAGGGTTTTGCTTTTTAATAATAGTTTGAAACGGAGGTAAATCTTTTTCCCAGATAGTTTCTTTATCGTGCATTACTTTTGGCAAGCCGGTGTGGCTATCAACGTTTGTATCACCATGGCCTGGAAAGTGTTTCAGTGAGGTAATTACGCCATTACCTTCAAAGCCAGCAACTTGTGCGCCACCTAAAATACTCACAAGTGTTGGATCTTCACCGTATGAGCGCACATTAATAACCGGGTTATCAGGGTTCATGTTTACATCAATAGTTGGTGCATAGTTAACATTCACACCAATGGCCTTTAATTCATCAGCAATCACTTGTGCAGATTGTGTAGCAAACTTGGTGCCGTGAACCGCATAACTTGCGCCAATCGACATATTACCAGTAAATGAAGTGGCAATATCACGAGGAATACGTGCAACACGTCCGCCTTCTTGGTCAATTGAAATAAATAATGGTGCGCCTAAGCTCGACTTTGCTGCAGCTTGTTGCATAGCATTATTTAATTTAACGATTTGCGCAATATTATCGATATTTTCAGCAAATAAGATCACCCCACCAATATTATGTTTAGTGATCACCTTGGCTAAATCTGCAGGTAATTCAGTGACTGCATTACGGCACTTTTGCTCAGGTGTGTTCTCGCTGTCTTGCTCACAATAATAACGAAAATCGAGCATCAGCTTTTGGCCAAGCTGTTGCTCAAGGGTTAAATTGGTCGCTGCAAAGGTCGATTTCATTGGTAATAAACACCCTAGTCCAAAGAGAATTGATGATATGGCAAACTTATTTAACACAGTAGGCTCCAAAGCTGAATTGCTTATTTTAGTTATGAATATTTTATTCCTGATGGTAATGCCATTTTGGATTAAAATACAACATATTTTTGTCACATTAACGGTTTTTTTGCAGAACTGCAAAAACCACCGACGAATCACATGTTTGCCTGATCATTACATAAATATTAAGAGTTAATAGTTATTTAGATGAAAAAAAATAATATTAGACAAGCTTTTATTAATGGTAATTCGCTCTTATTTCAAGTAATAATATATTCCATAATGCTTGGTGGGTCGCCAAGCGAGTAAATTAACAGAACGCAAAGGGGCAAATAATGGCAACAGCACTGACACTATTTCAACAACAACTCAGTGATAAGCTGCCAGCCTCGGCGTTTATTGAAGATTACCCTAGGCGCTATGCTTTTGGCACTGATGCCAGCTTTTATCGTTTAGTGCCGCAACTAATAGTACTGGTTGCTGATCAGCAACAAGCGCAACTGGTCATCAGTGCCGCTGCAACATATAAAGTTGCCATTACTTTTCGTGCCGCCGGTACTAGCCTATCAGGCCAAGCAATTACAGATTCTGTATTAGTGCTGCTTAGTGATTGCTGGTCTGGTTATCAAATTGAAGATAACGGCGCTGCCATTCGGTTAGAGCCAGCTATTATTGGTGCTCGTGCCAATGCCGTACTTGCGCCTTTTGGCCGTAAAATTGGCCCTGATCCCGCTTCAATCAATAGTTGTAAAATCGCTGGCATGGCAGCCAACAATTCATCAGGTATGTGCTGTGGCGTGGCACAAAATAGTTACCATACAGTAAAGGACATGACCTTAATCTTCGCTGACGGTACAGTGCTTGATACACGCAGTGAGCAAAGCCGTTCTGAATTTTTACATAGCCATCAACCGTTTATTAACGATATCACTGCGCTTGCCCAGCAGGTTACAAATAATCCTGAGTTGGCACAGCGTATCGCTCATAAATACCGCTTAAAAAATACCACGGGTTATGGTTTAAACGCGCTAATTGATTACACTGATCCGATTGAGATCATTAAGCATTTAATGATTGGCTCTGAAGGTACGCTGGGGTTTATTGCTGATATTACTTACCACACGGTGATTGATCATGCTCATAAAAGCTCAGCGTTTATTATTTTTGATGATATAAGCCAAGTCTGTGAATTAGTAAAGCAGCTAGCAACGCTTGATGTAGCGGCGGTTGAGTTATTGGATAAGCGCTCGCTCCTGTGCGTCGCGCATCATGACATCATGCCTAAAGATGTTCATAACTACCCAGCAGATAGTGCAGCATTATTAATCGAAGTACGTGCAGAAGACGCAACAAAATTAGTTAATTTACAACAACAAGTGGATCAGCTTGTCGCACATTTTAGCGCCCATCAATTAGCGATTATGGCGTTTTCAACAGATGCTAAGCGCAATGCATCATTATGGAATATTCGTAAAGGTACGTTCCCGGCAGTCGGTGCAGTGCGCGAAAATGGCACCACTGTGATCATTGAAGACGTGGCTTTTGAGCTGGATGTATTAGCTCAGGGTGTTAAAGCTCTGCATCAATTATTTGATAAATACAGTTACGATGAAGCGATTATTTTTGGCCATGCCTTAGCGGGTAATTTGCATTTTGTATTTACCCAAGCGTTCGATACACCAGCGCAAGTAGCGCGTTATGAGCAATTTATGCGGGACGTGTCGCAACTGGTGGCGGTTAAACTTAATGGCTCATTAAAAGCTGAGCATGGTACTGGGCGAAATATGGCGCCGTTTGTGGCAACTGAATGGGGCACTGATGGCTTTGCTGTGATGCAACGTATTAAACAATTGTTTGATAAAGACCACATTTTAAACCCAGGAGTGATCATCAATACCGATGAAAACTGCCATATTCAACATTTAAAAACCATGCCTAGCAGCGACGATATAATCGACAAATGTATTGAGTGTGGTTTTTGCGAAACCGTATGCCCATCAAAAGGACTCACCTTAACGCCGCGCCAACGTATTACGCTGTGGCGACGTCGCACTGAATTGGTTAATCAACTTAGTAACACCGGTGATATTAGCGAAAAACAGCACATTAATCGTCAGCTCAGCAGTATCGAAAAAGATTTTCAATATTTAGGTATTGATAGCTGTGCAGCAACCGGGCTGTGTGGCATGAAATGCCCCGTTGGTATTAACACCGGTGAATTTATAAAATCCCTGAGGGCAAAAAAGCAACTCAATGCAAAAGTGGCGCCGCGCATAGCCAGTTTTGCGGTCAAACATTTTGCGGTATTAGCAAATACAGCACGCTTTGGTTTAACCAGTATGGCGATGGTGCGAAACATCATTGGTGCACAGGCACTGCGTACTTTAACCAAACCTACTAATAAGCTGATTGGCACCCCACTTTATTATTCAGCGTGGCCAAGGGGGGAGCAGCCAATTAATCACAGCATAGTACACGCACAACAGCCTGATAAAGTGGTTTATCTTCCCAGTTGTGCCAGCAGGGTGTTTGCAGCCGATGAGCAAGCGGATGATCGCCGCTCAATTATGCAAGTTATGCATAGCCTCGCGACTAAAGCGGGAATTGAACTGTTACTGCCGATGCAAATTAATGAGCTATGTTGTGGCATGCCCTTTGCCAGTAAAGGTTTACCTGAACAGGCAAAAAGTAAAGCTGAGCAGTTACTCGATATCGCGCAGCAGGTGTCTGAAAATGGTCGTTACCCGATTATTTTTGACGCCAGTCCATGTGCATTAACAAGCAATGATGCAGCGCAACAGCGCGGTTTAACAGTACTCGAAAGCGCTGAGTTTGCTTATCAATATTTATTGCCTAAGCTGACCATCACAGCCCAACCAGAGCCGGTTATGTTACATGTTACCTGTAGTAGCAAACGCCGTGGCAGTGAACAACAACTTGTTGCCGTAGCTAAAGCATGCAGTGACGAAGTGATTATTCCGGCTGATATTGAATGTTGTGGCTTTGCCGGCGATAAGGGCTTTAACTTGCCAGAGCTAAATGCTAATGCATTAAAAACGCTGCGTAACCAAGTGCCTCAAAATTGCAGTAGCGGTATTTCTAATAGCCGCAGTTGTGAAATTGGCTTAACTCAGCACAGCGGTATTAACTACCAATCTGTGCTGTATTTATTAGATAAAGTGAGTCAAGCAGCCTCTTGATGAGGCTTAGACATTATACTTTCCAAAAAATCCCGCGTTTATAGCACGCATACATCACTAGATAAGAGGCGAGTAAAAATAGCAACGAATAGCTAAAAGAGCCTAAATAATTACCAAATAGCGGTTGTAATACTTGATTAAATATAGCACTTTTTAAACTTGTATCAGCCACTGGGATCATAATTAAAATACGCGCTACGATGCCAGCAAACATAAAGAACAAAATAGCGTTAGCGCCAAACACTAAAAACGGCGCACTCCACAAGCGAACTTTACGAATATCGAGAATATAGCTACACAGTGCATAGCATAACATCGCTAGTCCTGAGCTGATTATTACATAGCTTGGTGTCCATAGTGCTTTGTTTATTGGTATTAAAAGTGAAAGTAAGCACCCGCAAACAATGCTTGTAATAGCCACTAGGGTAAATATTCTGACTTGTTTGCCAAGGTTTTTTTCAGTGCTTATATAGTATCCGCATAATATTCCTGATAATGCCGTTGCAACTGCAGGTAAGGTTGAGAGTATTCCTTCTGGATCAAATGCTAAAGGTTTTGCTGTGGCATAGTAAACATGATTTGCACCGAGCAGTAAATTATCAAGCCAAGCGCTGAGGTTATTACCATGCAGCCACAGCCCTTTAACGATTTCACCGTTAGGCAATGAATAGGGCGTATATATCATTAACGCGCCGTACCCGATGAGTAAGCTAACAAAGGTAAGCGCAATATACTTTGGTTTTATATAAAGGTAACAAGCTAAGGCAATCAGATAAACTAGACCGATGCGTTGTAAAACGCCCATGATCCTAATACCTGCTAAACGTTCATCTAGCCAGCTGAAATTAGGATCGCGAAAATTATAGTAGAACAGGGCTAAAAACCAACCTAATGCAACTAGCTTTACCGTACGCACTACACCAGATCTGAGTATACTTTGTTTCGTAATTCCTTTTGCCTGCATGGCATTAACCGATAGTGTGATCGACATCCCAACAATAAAAATAAAAAATGGGAAAATTAAATCAGTGGGTGTTAGGCCATGCCAATCAGCATGTTTAAGCGGCCAGTACAGAGATACCCAAACCACCTCAAGATCCGAGTTTCAGTTGGAATTAAAAGCGATGTAGGCCAGGCATTGATTGCAAGTAATAGTGGTTCTATTGTTAAAATCAATAACGCAGTATAAATCGCTTTTAAACCAACCCGTTGGGCGTTTCACAGGCACTTACTCTCATCGTTGTTACTTCTTAAAAGGGACTGCCATTGTTGCAAAGTAACGCCTTGATATTAAGCCCCTGTGCAACGCTGAATTCTGTATCATGAGGTGGTTTGGGTATATAACCAACTTCCTGGGTTATTGACTAGAATCATCGCAGTGATAGTGAACCCTCGCAGTACATCTAAGGCGAGCAAACGATGACTGGGTAATTGTGACAATATATTCTGGCAGTGATGTTTAACCATAACGTTCTTTTATTTGTTATTTGTCTTTTAATTGTAATAATTTATTTATTTTGAGCAAGGTAAATTTTCTTCGCTTATTTTGTTAAAAGCGCAAACAGATAAATTGATTTTTCTATGGGGAAACAGCAATCGCTTAGCGCAAGCTCAGCAACAAGTTGTTGCATAAGTTCAACTGGCATGTAGTGAAAATTCAAATAATATTACAAGTATTTGAATTTAAAATTTTTATGTCGCGAGAGCCAAGCTGAGCGCGGTCTAAAAATTGCATAGAGATAAATTATTAGCCGTTGGGAACAACAGAAATAAGTACTTTACGAGCTTTTAGCTGGATCGTATGGGAGCTATTTGCTATCATTTATCGTTAGTATAATTGCCAAGGAAATACAAGGCCAGCATAGAGAAGTAAGTATTTTGCTAGGCCGTGTTAATATCAATCTTGATTTAAAAAAGTTAATCTTATTTTTAGCTATTTCAGTGACTGTGATCACCTTTCTAAATGGCTTTTATTCCAGCTACCAAGTACAAAAACAGCAGCTACAATCGCAAACCTTAAAAAACCATAATGCGTATGCCGCTAAACTTGTCTCTGCCACTGACCGGTTTCTACTGGCTGCTCAGCAGCAACTCGCTTATTCAGCAAAAATTCTTGCAATCCAATTTAATGATGCAAACACTCTTGCGCAAGAGGCGCAGCGACTTAGGTTGCAAACTGATAGCTTTAACTCAACGGTTGTCGTTGACAAAAATGGTGTGGTATTAGCCCATTCACCATTGAGTCTAAAGCTAAAAGGTCAACTTTTAGAAAGTGATGGTGCAAAACAAGCACTAGCGAATAAAAAGCCAATGATCAGTGAGCCTTATATTTCTGCGGTAGGGAACCTCGTGATAGTTATTTCGCATCCGATATTTAACTCTCAAGGTGAATACCTTGGCTACATAGGAGGGACATTATATCTAAAACAAAAAGGGATTTTACACGACTTACTGCAAGTACATTTTCATAAAGACGGCTCATATATCTATGTTGTTGATAAGAATAGGCGCTTACTTTATCACCCTGATGTTGCTCGGATCGGTGAACAAGTTTTTGGCAATCCAGTGATCGAAGCGGTGCTAAGAGGTGAAAGCGGCACTAGGCAGTTAATTAATAGTCAAAACATTGTCATGCTGGCAGGTTATGCACCATTAAAAAGTGCCTCTTGGGGCATTGTCACACAACGACCATTTGACGCTACATTTGCGCCATTAGACGATTTAATGATGAATGTTTTATATCGAACCCTGCCAGTAGGGTTGGCAACCTTTATATTTATTTGGGTGCTAGCTCGGTTAATTTCAAAGCCGTTAAGGCAACTTGCAGAAACGGCTAAAACACTTGATAACCCGTCAACTTCGCAACAGTTAAGGCAAGTGCGGTCTTGGTATTATGAAAGCTCTGAACTGCGTTTAGCTATGCTAAAAGGAGTCGGCTTATTACAAAACCAGATTGGTCTATTACAGCATGAAGCACAAACAGATCCACTTACGGGCTTACATAACCGACGTAGCCTGGAGCTCATGTTAGATCAATTAACTTTACAGCAAACACCCTTCACTGTGCTTGCTATCGATATTGATTTTTTTAAGCGTGTTAATGATGAGTTTGGCCATGATATTGGTGATATTGTTTTGCAATCGTTGGCTACAATTATTGTTGATGTAACCCGTGAAAATGATTTTGTTGCACGTACGGGGGGAGAAGAGTTTATTGTTATATTACCAAATATTAACGCCAAATCAGCTTATCAACTTGCGGAACGATTACGTATGCGTGTATCAGAAACAATCATCGAACCAGTAGGAAGTATCAACATATCAATAGGTATTTCTGGCTGGCCACTGATGCAATTTAGTGTTGAAGAGATACTCAAACAAGCGGATCAGGCTTTATACAAAGCGAAAAAAACGGGTCGTAATCGGTGTATTATTGATTCTCAGTTTATCCAATCTGAACTTGTCGAGCAGGAATAATTTATTGGCAATGGCTTTTAACTATGCAATATTAATAGCCTGTTTTTAATGTTATAAGCTACTACAATGTTGTTAAATATCAGTTTTAAACTAATGTCACTGCTTGGAGTGTATGCTTTAAGCAGTGCAGCAATTGCCCATGACGCTAACGCTACATATTCCGACCCAGCTCAAAGCTATCGTAGTGAGTTTGTTGATGTTGCAACGTTAATACCGACCGCATTATTTGATATTCGCTATTTTAGTGGGCAAAACTTTGTTGGTAAACCAATCGAAGGTTATAACGCGCCTAAATGCTTATTGCATAAAACGGCAGCTGCAGCGCTGGTAAAAGCACATTCTCAGGCGGAGCAAGCAGGTTATAATTTTAAAATTTATGATTGTTATCGACCACAACGAGCCGTTGACCACTTTGTGCGTTGGGTTAACGACGCAACTGACACAAAAACCAAAGCAGCGTATTACCCTAATTTAGGAAAAGATCAGTTACTCGGTGATTATATCGCAGCTAAATCAGGCCACAGCCGTGGTTCAACAATTGATTTAACTTTGACTGATAGTCAAGGCAAAGCACTAAATATGGGCTCACTGTTTGATATGTTCGATACCATCTCAAATACCGATGATCCGCGTATTACTCAAGACCAACAAGCAAACAGATATAAGTTAAAAAATATCATGTTGGCCGCTGGATTTTCGCCTTACGCAATGGAGTGGTGGCACTTTACCTATCAGCCACAAGCCTATCCAAATACTTATTTTGATTTTGTGGTGCAGTGAGGGGCTAGCGAGTTAAAAACAGTAAAGTTAGTGAGCTGAACTAAGTACATCTATTCAGCCCACTAATTTATACACTCATAATGAGGCGGTATATAGCCATTGCTAGTTACAGGCGCGAAATTAGTTTCGCGCCTTGATCGTTAAGCAGGAAATAGCTAGTTTCTAACTTTCCCATCCGTAGCTTGTTTTTACTGAACGGTTGCTTTTAAACCACGGCGTTTTAATAACGCTGAGGTGTCAGGCTCTTGACCGCGGAACGCTTTGAACGACTCCATTAGGTCACGTGAGTTACCAACTTCTAAGATCTCTTTACGGTATTTATCGCCCATTTTACGGGTTAAACCGCCTTGCTCTTGAACGTAAGCAAATGCATCGGCCGCTAAAATTTCACTCCACATGTATGCGTAGTAGCCCGCTGAGTAACCGCCACCCATTGAGTGTGAGAAGAACGCAGACTTATAACGCGGTGGCACAAATGGCACATTTACACCGTGCTTAGTTAGTGCTTGTTGCTCAAATTTCTCAATATCTTGTAACGGGGCATCAGCAGGCAATGAGTGCCATTCCATATCTAAAAGTGCCGCTGCAACGTACTCAAGGGTGTCATAGCCTTGGTTGAAGCTACGTGATTGAATTACTTTAGTCAGTAACTCATCAGGAATTGGCTCACCTGTTTCGTGGTGTTTTGCATAGTTTGCGATAACTTCAGGATACATAGCCCAATCTTCTTCAAACGTTGATGGGAACTCAACGAAGTCACGAGATACTGAAGTACCCGATAAAGTTGGGTATTTCACGTTCGAGAACATACCATGTAGGCCGTGACCCAGTTCGTGGAAGATCGTTGTTGTTTCGTCATAGCTGATTAGCGTTGGTTCACCTTTGGCGCCTTTTTGAATGTTCATTACATTAACAACCACAGGCTTTTGTTCTTTTAAGCCAGATTGTTTTACAAACGAGCTCATCCATGCGCCACCACGTTTGCCTTCACGCGCAAAGTAATCAGCAAAGAAAATCGCAAGGCTCTTACCATCAGCATCAAATAGCTCATATGCTTTTACATCTGGGTGATAAACCGGAATATCAGTGCGTGGTTTGAAAGTAATGCCATATAAGCGGTTCATGGTAAAGAATACGCCGTCTTCTAATACACGATTAAACTCAAAGTATTCTTTTACTGCATTTTCGTCTAAGTTGTACTTATCTTTACGTACTTGCTCTGCGTAGAATAGCCAATCCCAAGGCTGTAGCTTAAATTGATCGCCAGACTCATCGATTTTCGCTTGGATCGCAGCAGCTTCAGCATTAACGTTTTGCATCAACGCAGGGATCATGCTGGCAAACATATCAAATACTGCTTCTGGTTTCTTCGCCATTTGTGATTCTAATCCAAACGCAGCCCAACTGTCGTAACCAAGTAGTTTTGCTTTTTGAGCACGTAGCTGAGCTAGTTCAGCCACGATTTCGCGGTTACTATTTTCACCCGATAGCGCACGCTCTGATGATGCACGCCATACTTTTTCACGTAGCTCACGGTTTTTAAGCGCTGCTAAAATTGGTTGGCGTGTTGTATTAGTGATTTTTATCAGATATTTACCTGAGTGACCCGCTTGTGTTGCAGCATTGGCAAGTTGCTCTATTTGGCCTGCTGATAAACCATCAAGCAGCGCTTTATCGTCAACGATAACAACATTGCTGTTAGTCAATGCTAGTAAGTTTTGTGAAAACTGAGTGGTTAAGCTTGAGTGCTTGGTATTGATATCACGAATTTGTTGTTTTTGTTCTGCGTTTAATTTTGCGCCCGCTCTGATAAAGCGTTTGTAGTAAACGTCGAGTAAGCGAGTTTCTTCAGCTGTTAAAGCCAAAGTGTCTGACTCTGCGTGTAATGTTGCTACTTTTTCAAATAATGCTTTATTTAAGAAAATGTTGTCGCTGTGTGCTGCCATTTTTGGCGCTAGCTCTTTTTGTATCTCACGACGCGTTGGGTTTGAGTCACTGCCTGCTAGGTTATAGAAAATGCTACGGGTACGGGTTAATAATTCCCCACTTTCTTCAAGCGCAACAATTGTATTAGCAAAATCAGGCTTAGCAGGATTATTGATAATCGTTTGTACTTCAGCCATTTGCTCAGCCATACCTTGATTAAAAGCCGGCATAAAGTGTTCGTCTTTAATCGCATTGAAATCTGGCGTTTCGTATTGTAAAACGCTTTTCACTAACAGTGGATTAGCTTGCTGTACTTGATCAGCTGTAGCCGTTTGTTCGGCTTTAATGTTGTTTGCTGTTGTTTGGGGCTCAGAACAGGCTGTTAATAATAACGCTGAACTGATCGCGGTTGCTAATAAGTGTTTCATTATTTTTCTCTTATCATTTTTAAAAATTAAATTGTGCCGATATAAGCGCAGTAAGCGCTTTGTAAATCAGCAGGTGCCTGCTGTCATAAAAGTTGAAGTGCACAAAAAATAGCAGCAAAGCGCAATTAAATGGGGCAAATATCACTATGTGCTCAATGGCCCAAGCATACTGCAGATAACTACTAATGATCTCACCTATTGAGATAAGGCGATTATTAGCTGCGATAAGTGGTGAAATCTCACTAAGAATGGAATATATTTTTACTTTTACGCAATTTTTTCAGTGAGTTTTCAAATATGTGATAGATTGCAAAAAATGATGCTGAGCAATCAACTGTAACAAAAAAAGTAACACTCATTCGTGATAGAAAAAATTACTCAACGCGCCTTAAATATTGGCTAAGGTAAATAAAGACTCGAAAGGGGGGTTGACATAACTTATTAACCCTGTATAGTTTGCTGCAGCTAGAAAGAAAGCATGAAAGCTATAAATCTCCATTTCGATGTTGTATAAGTAATACTTGTAGTACCGTCCTGAAGTTTTTAAAGTACCATCTCATTTTTTGCTACACCGCTCACTAGAGCAATTATTTTATTTTTATATCAGGATATTACAATGTCAAACATCGTATCAGGTACAGTTAAGTGGTTCAACGAGTCTAAAGGTTTTGGTTTCATCGAGCAAGAAAATGGCCCAGACGTTTTCGCACATTTCTCAGCAATCAAAAGCGAAGGTTTCAAAACTTTAGCTGAAGGCCAACGTGTAGAGTTCACTCTTTCACAAGGTCAAAAAGGTCCACAAGCAGAGAACATCACTGCTGTATAATTTTACCTTTTAGGTAGAATAAAAAAAGCAAGCTTAGGCTTGCTTTTTTGTGTTTTAAAATTGACGTAACTTGCTCCCCCTCCTATTCTTTATCTATTATTATTATTCTGTAACGAGATAGATTATCTACCGATTACTTATCCTAGTGTTTAGCTTTGGATTCACTTTTACTTGCGCTGCAAAGCCAATAATTACTATTTTTACTGAACAGTTTCCCCCTTATAATTTTTCGAATAAAGGGCAGCTGCAAGGGATTAATTTAGATATTGTGCGTACGTTGTGTGAGCTTTCACAAGTGGAGTGCAAATTTGAGCTGTTGCCTTGGGCAAGGGCATACGATTTAGTGCAAAAAAATCAGCTCTCAGGGCTAGTATCAACCGCTCGCAGTGCTGAGCGAGAAGATTTATTTTACTGGGTTGGCCCATTGGTTTCTTCACGTACATTTTTTTATCGTCTTCGCGACAACAAACACATTAATCCAACTGATATTACTCAAGTTAGTGCATACACCTTAGGTGTCGTTAGAGGCAATATTTATGAGGGGCTAGTGGAGAGTATTGGTTTCCAACAAGATAAAAACTTATTAAAAGTAGCTCATCACTATGAATATATGAACCTATTTTTTAAAAATAAAATCGATTTAATTCTCGGCTCAGAGTTTGCCTTAGATTACCAACTGCAGCAATTTGGTCATGGTGGTAAAGAAGTCGTCAAACTAGTTGAGCTACCAGTAAATACATTACAGGGTAACTACGTAGTATTTAATAAAGAGATGCCTATTGAAATAGTTGAACGCTTCAATGAGCAGTTAGAAAAACTTAAAGCGGTGGATAACTTTGACGCTTATCGGCATCGTTATGTACAATAGCTAGTTAATGAGCCGTTATTAATTGACGGTATTTTTCAGTACTTTTAACCTTTAAAAAAGCCTGCTGCAGTGCTTTTATAATATCTTTATCAGTATTGATATTTGCAGCTAAGTAACCAGCAACTGCCAGTCCTTCTATGGCATGTACGAACGTCAGTGCGTTAGCATTGATCGCTAGCTGCTCACTCATTGAAGCTAGATAATTAGCATCGTCGACTACCAGATCAACTTTTCTTGCTAGTAGTAACTGATATGACTTTTGAATATCAGTGGTCAGCAATACTTCGAAACCACGTTTTACTAATACTTGCGATGCAAGGTCATGGCGCTGTACGGCAATTTTATATTGCTTAGCTTGCTCTGTATTATCAAAGTTAATATCACTGCGCTCAGAGAGTTTTACAAAGCCCATTTCAAACTGTGCTACTGGCCCTATCCAATGGAATAGTGTCTCGCGATCCGTAGTGCGTGCCATACTGTAAATTAAGGTGTTGCTATTATTAACCGCCATTTTATAAGCACGTGCCCAAGGGTACATGTTGATTGGGGCATTGAGCTTAGCCTCTAAAATAATCATATTTACTAACTCAGTACTATAACCAGTTACCTGATTATTCAGCAAAACTTGATTCGGCGGTGACAACTCGGTCACAACCATTAAGTTTTGATTTGCAGTACTATGGACACTGATACAAAGAAGTAGCAGATTAATAAATAGCCGCATTTATTTTCTCTTTTTGACGATAGAACTTTGAGTATAGCAATAACTAGGAAAAGTATTATGAAAGTAAACAGTGAATTAAAAACGATAAAAGGGCCATAAAGGCCCTTTGTGAAGTATCGTTCAAGTAAGATAAGTCTTTAACCCCTTAAAGGCTTATCCTATTGTTTTGCAACCAAGGCTCATCTCAAAGTTTCTAAGCTAGCGAGAGGAAAAAACCTGCAATTGCGGCGCTCATAAGGTTAGCCATAGATCCTGCTAACACTGCTCTGAGCCCTAAGCGTGCGATATCCTTTCGCCGACTAGGCGCCATACCGCCTAATCCACCTAGTAAAATGGCTATCGATGATAAGTTAGCAAACCCACATAACGCGAATGTGACAATCGCTTGTGTGTGCGCACTTAACGTATCGCGATAATTCATAAAGTCTAAATAAGCAACAAACTCGTTTACTACTAATTTTTGACCAATAAAGCTACCAGCTATAATTGCTTCATTCCACGGTACACCTAGTAACCAGGCAACCGGCGCAAATATATAACCTAAAATTTCTTGTAGTGTTAGGGTTGGATAATCAAACCAACCACCAATACCACCTAATAAACCGTTTAACAGCGCAATTAAAGCTACAAATGCCAGTAACATTGCGCCTACATTCAAGGCTAAATGCATACCGTTTGCTGCACCCGATGCTGCTGCATCAATTACGTTAACAGGCTTGTCTTCGTCAAGCTCTAAATCAGCTAAAGTATCTTTTGGTGTTTCGGTCTCTGGCACAATCATCTTGGCCATTAAGAAACCACCCGGCGCTGCCATAAAGCTGGCTGCAATTAAATATTTAAGCTCTACACCAATAATCACGTAACCGGCCATTACTGAGCCCGCTACCGTTGCTAAGCCACCTACCATCACTGCAAATAACTCTGACTTAGTCATAGTTGCAATGAACGGCTTAACAATCAGTGGCGCTTCAGTTTGACCAACAAAAATGTTTGCGGTTGCTGAAAGCGACTCCGTGCGTGAGGTTTTCAACAGTTTTTGTAAACCACCGCCTAATATTCTAATTATCCAATCCATAATGCCTAAGTGATATAACACAGCAACTAATGCTGAGAAAAACACAATAACTGGCAATACCTGAATAGCAAAAATAAACCCTAACGTATCCTGATTTGCTAACGGTCCAAATAAAAAGCTGATCCCATCATTAGCAAACCCGATCACTGATGATACGGCTTTTGACATGCCAACTAATGCATTTTTACCTGCGTCTGAAAACAGGACAAAACCACCAATTATAAATTGCAGGGCAAAAGCGATACCGACAGTTCTAAAACTAATTGCTTTGCGATTTGTCGAAGCCGCAAATGCAATGCCTAGCAGCATACACATGCCGACTAAGCTCATAAATGTTGTCATCTTTGCTTATTCCCGTTGTTATTTTTGCAGTAAATATTTTATTTTACTTTTAATTATATCAATCGCAACACGATTCATACCACCACGTGTAACCACTAAATCAGCCTTGTGCTTTGAAGGCTCAATAAACTGATAAAACATCGGTCTCACAGTAGCTTGATATTGTTCAACAACGGACTGTAATGTTCTGCCTCGTTGCTCCATATCACGTTGCATACGGCGCATCAGGCAAATATCAAGCGGTGTATCAATAAACACTTTGATATCAAATTCTTTACGTAGCGCTTTATCACTAAGCAATAAAATCCCTTCAACTATGAGAATTTCTGCTGGCATCACAGTACGTGTTTTGTCACTGCGAGTATGCTGCGCATAATCATAGGTAGGTACTTCTACCGCTTCGCCATCACGTAACTGTGTTAAATGTTTACACATTAACTCATGTTCAAACGCATCAGGATGGTCGTAATTCGTTTGCGTACGATGATCAAACGGCAAATGCGATTGGTCTTTATAGTACGCATCTTCTTCAATCACGGCGATGGCGCCTGGTTCAAGCTCATTCACCAATTCATTGTAAATTGTTTGGCTAAAAAGAGATTTGCCAGACGCAGAAGCGCCAGCAATGGCTATTATTGTTCGTGTCACTAAAGTTCTCATCCACACAGAAGGATACATTGTTGGTAGATCACAATAGCAAAAAAGACACGAATAATCTCTCTTGCTTCGCTTTAAGGTGTGAAATTTATAATGTTTAGGTTTTATGAAACAGGACTTATGTCCTGTACGTTAAAAAGCACAAAAATATAAAGTAGCTACATTGGATAATCGAGGTGAGTATGGCAAGAGCAATTATATTAATGGCAGATAGCCTAGGCATAGGTGCAGCACCAGACGCTGACAAGTTTGGCGACTTGGGCGCAAACACTTTTGCACATTTGCTTAAAGCATACTTTGAAGAAACCGGCGAACGGCTATCACTACCTAACCTATCGTTATTAGGTTTAGTTGATGCATGTGAAGCTGCAGGCAATGAACCGTGCCTTGTTAGCGACCGTCAAACACCGATTGCTGCTTGGGGTTACGCAAAAGAGCTTTCTAGCGGCAAAGATACTCCATCAGGTCATTGGGAAATGGCAGGTGTACCGGTGTTATTCGATTGGGGATATTTCCCTAAAACACAACCGAGTTTTCCACAACAGTTAATTGACGAGCTGATTGCTCGTACCGGTATCCCAGGGATTTTAGGCAACTGCCATGCCTCGGGTACTACGATTTTAGAACAGCTAGGTGAAGAGCACATAAAAACAGGTAAACCAATCTGTTACACCTCAGCTGATAGCGTGTTTCAAATAGCCGCGCATGAACAAACTTTCGGTCTAGAAAAACTTTATCAGGTCTGCGAAATCACACGGGCGCTGCTTGATGAAATGAACATAGGACGAGTGATTGCGCGGCCATTTTTGGGTTCCAATAATCAAGACTTTGCCAGAACGGGCAATCGTCGAGATTATTCAGTGTTACCGCCAGCGCCAACATTGCTAGACAAACTAGCCGATGACGGTGGTGAAGTGATTAGCATAGGGAAGATATCTGACATCTATGCACATCAAGGGATCACCCAAAAACACAAAGCCCCAGGCTTACAAAACTTGTTAGCAAAAACCACTGAGGTAATGGCATCAGCGCCAGATCACAGTTTGATATTTACTAACTTAGTTGATTTTGATGAAAAATTTGGTCATCGCCGCGACCCTGTTGGGTATGCAAAAGCGCTTAAACAGTTGGACGATTACTTACCAACGATACTTAAGCAGCTTAAAGCCGATGACGTACTAATTATTACGGCGGATCACGGTTGTGATCCAACATTCCCGGGCAGTGAGCACACCCGCGAATATGTGCCTGTACTTGCTTATCAGGTAGGGCTTGAAAATACCCCGCTTGGTGAACGTGCTAGTTTTGCAGACATAGGTCAAACACTTGCCCAGTGGTTTAACTTACCTGCACTTGAATATGGCGATGGCTTTATTGATAAGCTTAACGCGCTAAAAGTAAAAGGAAACGAATAATGAGTACTCCACATATTGACGCAAATAATGGCGATTTTGCACAAACGGTATTAATGCCGGGTGATCCATTACGTGCGCAATACATTGCTGAAAATTTTCTTGATGATGCTGTAAAAGTAACCGGCGTTCGTAACATGTATGGTTTTACTGGCACTTATAAAGGTAAACCAGTAAGCATCATGGGTTCTGGTATGGGCATTCCATCAATGTCGATTTATGCCCGCGAACTAATCGTCAGCTATGGCGTTAAAAACCTTATTCGTATCGGCACCTGTGGTGGTATTGGTAGCGACATTAAAATTCGTGACGTTATTTTTGCACAAGGCGCAAGCACAGATTCAAATGTAAACCGTGCACGTGTACGTGGTTATGATTTCTCAGCAATTGCTGATTTTGATTTACTATTAAACGGTGTTAATGCAGCAAAAGAGCTAGGTATTAAAGCGAAAGTGGGTAACGTATTTACCACCGACACCTTTTATCAAGCCGATAACAGCTTTTATCAAGAACTTGATAAACTAGGTATGTTAGCGGTAGATATGGAAACAGCCGGTTTATATGGCGTTGCTGCTGAATATGGTGCAAAAGCCATGGCATTATTTACCGTGAGTGACCACGTGATCACCGGTGAAGCAACCCCAAGTGAAGAGCGTCAAAGCACCTTCAATGAAATGGTTAAAATTGCCTTAGAGTCAATCTAAGCGTAATAAACAAAAAGTTCCTTGGTAACGTATTCGCAGTATTTTGGAGACACGCCCAAAATAATGTGAGACTAACCTCCAAAGCCGCCTAGTTAAACTAAGCGGCTTTTTTTATGGGGAAAAGCTAGCGAGGGTAAAGCTAGCGAGGGTAAAGCTAGCGAGGGTAAAGTTAGCAAGGGTAAAGTTAGCAAGGG
>NZ_JACJEI010000050.1:0-19480 GCF_014163985.1 Pseudoalteromonas sp. SR41-4
AAATAAAGCGCTAACTGCGTTATAATTTTTTCAAGTAGAACAACTACATGTCAAAATTTACGCCTTGTTATCACTGTATTTATCTGTCGCTATAAATGGTCAGTAACTTAACACGATTGGTATAATACATATTCATAATGCTACCTTTACAGAGCGATTAGGCTTCTTAAGCACTTGTCACTAAACGGCTATTTTTATTTTATCAAATGAGATTTAGGATCCAATATAGGTATAATTCTGCCATTGCTGCTTTATTTTGCATTACTTATCGATATGATAATTAGTCTCACTTGCATGATTGAATAATCGGCGTAAAATCAGCGCCATTGATGTATTAAATGAAATGAGATGGCATGTTAACGTTAGACAAATTAGTAATTGGCCAACATGGCTCTGTTGTAAGCATCGATCCTAATGCGAGTTTGTTGCGCCAGAAATTACTTGCAATGGGTTTAACGCCAGGCGCTCCTGTCCACGTATTGCGCTTTTCTCCATTTGGCGATCCGATGATTGTTAAAGTTCGCGGTACCGTGCTTAGTCTTCGTAAATCCGAGGCACAATCAATTAATTTGGAACTCGCAGTATGAATCCAAACATTGCCGTAATAGGTAACCCAAACTGTGGTAAAACTACACTATTCAACGCGTTAACCGGTAGCAAACAGAAAGTAGGTAACTGGTCAGGGGTGACCATCGATAAGAAAATTGGTCAATTTAAAGTGGCTGATCAGACTGTCGAATTAGTTGATTTGCCTGGCACTTATTCTTTAGATGTAAATGCACAAACCCCTTTAGATGAAAAAATTGCGCGTGACTATGCCCTCAGTGGTGAATCACAACTGATCATCAATATTCTTGATGCATCAAATCTTGAACGCAATTTATACCTCACCGCTCAGCTGCTTGAGATGAAAGTACCTTTACTTGTCGTGCTAAATATGGTCGATGTGGCAAAACGAAATGGTTTAGTAACGGATCCAAAGGCGCTAGAAAAGCAACTTGGATGCCCTGTGATTGCCTTAAGTGCAAATAATAAAACAGACATTACAGGTTTAAAAGAGTTTATTGCACAAGGGCTTAAACTTAAAAAAGTATCAATGCATACCCCTAGTTATGAGCAAAAAATAACGCAAGCGGCCAACAACATTGCAGCCAGTTTTACTGCCAATAATAAACCGATAGAAAACATCGACACTGATTGGTTGTCATTGCGGTTATTAGAGCAAGATGAAAGCTGTTTTGGCTATGCTGATAAACAAACACTGGCAGTGGCAAAAGCTGCATTTGAACAGTTTGCCGATCACCATGAACTTGATGTGCTTTTTGCCAATGGTCGTTATGAGTTTGCCCATCAACTGGCTGAACTTGCTCAAAATACTAAAGGCATCGCCTCTGAAACCATTAGCGATAAAATAGATGCGGTAGTGATCAATCGTTTTTTAGGGATCCCAATATTTTTAGGGATCATGTATTTAATGTTTACTGTTGCGGTAAATGTTGGCGGCGCATTTATAGACTTTTTCGATATTGCTGTAGGCGCGATTTTAGTCGATGGCTTTGGTGAAATATTAACTTCATTAGGCGCACCTGATTGGCTACGCGCATTGCTTGCGGACGGTATAGGTGGTGGTATTCAGCTTGTTGCCACCTTTATCCCGGTGATTGGCTTTTTATACTTTTGTTTAGCCTTTATTGAAGATTCAGGTTATATGGCGCGTGCTGCTTTTATCATGGATAGATTAATGCGCGCCATTGGTTTACCGGGTAAAGCGTTTGTGCCTTTAATTGTTGGCTTTGGCTGTAACGTGCCATCAGTAATGGCAACTCGTACTTTAGAAACCCATAAAGATCGCTTACTGACTATTGCCATGTCACCATTTATGTCATGTGGCGCGCGCTTAAGTGTGTATGCCTTGTTTGTCGCTGCCTTTTTTACCACTAATGGCCAAAACTTAGTATTTGCACTGTATATTTTAGGTATTGTTATGGCGGTATTAACCGGTTTGGTACTTAAAAATACCTTGTTTAGTCCAACGCTTACCCCGTTTATTCTCGAATTACCTGCGTATCATATGCCAACGGCAAAAGGCGTACTTTACAAAGCATGGGAGCGCTTAAAAAGCTTTTGTATGCGCGCCGGTAAAACTATAATTGTGGTGTTTGTTATTTTAAAAATATTAAGCTCCATAGGTACTGATTTTACCTTTGGCAATGACAACACAGATAAATCGATGCTCAGTGAAATTTCAAAAATTGCAACACCGGTGTTTGCTCCTATCGGGGTAGAGCAAGATAACTGGCCTGCCACTGTCGGTATTTTTACTGGCGTATTTGCTAAAGAGGCAGTAGTTGGTACTTTAGATAGTTTATATTCAAATTTAGATGGCGCAGCGGCTGTGAATGAAGAGCCAGTTAATGTCATCGATAAATTGGCTGAGGCGTTCGCGAGTATTCCTGCAAACCTAATAGACGTATTCGGTAATTTACTCGATCCACTGGGTTTAAATGTCACTAATGTGAGCGATCAAAGTAGTGCGGCCATTGATCAAGAAGTGAATGTATCGACCTTCGCAACCATGGAAAACCTATTTAGCAGTCAACTTGCTGCATTCAGTTATTTAGTTTTTGTATTGCTTTATACACCTTGTGTGGCGGTGATGGGCGCTATGTACCGAGAAGCTGGAATGAAATGGATGCTATTTGTTGCAACTTGGTCAACAGGGCTTGCTTACATCACAGCCTCTGTGGTGTATCAAGTGGGTAACTTTAAGCAATCTCCGATGTTTTCGGCATTTTGGTTACTCGGGTGCGCTGTCGTTATTGCATTGGCAATAAGCTCTATGCGGATTTATGGTAATAAAATGGCTGCAAAGAGTCGTTTAATCCCTGTTGTTAATATAATTTAGCGAGTGAATATAGTTTAAAAAAGAGTACCTTGGTACTCTTTTTTTTGTTAATTTTAAAGCAGTTAACAATTCAATGGAGTTAGTCATGACGCCAGCCACACAATTATTAAAAAAACACAAGGCCACTTTTGAGCTGCTCAGTTATGAGCATAACTCAAGTACACATAGCTTTGGTTTAGAAGCTGTTGAAAAGTTAAATCTAGCCGCTGAGCAGGTTTTCAAAACCTTGGTATTTGAAACCAATGAATTGCAGTTAGTAGTGGCAATTACGCCTGTGAGTCAACAAGTTAACTTAAAGCTCTTAGCAAAAGCATGTGGTGTTAAAAAAGTACATATGGCCGCTGCACAAAAGGTAGAAAATAGCACCGGATATATTCTTGGTGGCGTAAGTCCATTAGGGCAAAAAAAACGCTTAGCAACTTACCTCCATAGTAGCGCAAAGCAGTTTGATATTATTTATGTAAGCGCTGGTAAACGCGGCCTTGAAATTGCACTTGATCCCAATACATTAATAAAACTATGTAATGGCAAATTAGCCGACTTTTAGTGGTGATTAACAGTGTTAGTTAACAGTCGATAAGCTTACACTACTTACCTTGCACAAACTTTAACATATCTTTATTTTCCCTCATTTTGTTTCTATTGTTGCTGAGGTTTAATTATTTTAGCGTTTTTTAGTAAAAAAAAAATCAACTAAATACTTTTCAGCGTACAAGTGTTAGCTCTTTTTATTCAATGGCTTAGATAGCCTAAAAATAAATAAATTGAAAAAACTGTTAAAAAATTGCTTAGAGTAATTGATCTAAACCATTTTTTATGACGTAATGTAGGTATTATTGTCTGGTCGGATGAGTTGATTATGAGTTTACGTACAAAATTAAAAAAAGTATTACCAAGTATTTCTATCACTGAACAAGAAGCCCTTGATGCGGGTGATGTGTGGTTAGAAGGCTCTATTTACCAAGGTAAGCCTGACTTCAACGCACTTCGCGCAGTCCCTGCTGCTGTATTGAGCGCAGATGAACAAGCATTTATCGACGGCCCATTACAAGAGCTATTGGGTATGATCGACGATACAGAAATTCAAAATGGCATTCATTTACCTGAATACATTTTAGATTTTCTGAAAAAGGAACGTTTCTTTTCACTGATAATTCCTAAATCATTTGGTGGTTTAGAGTTTAGCCCTTACGCAAACTCAACTATCGTTGGCACAATCGCCACTAAAAGTTCTGCTGTTGCAGTAACCGTTATGGTTCCTAACTCGTTAGGCCCTGGTGAGTTACTACTGCACTTTGGTACTAAAGAGCAGCAAGCACATTATTTACCACGCCTAGCCAATGGCCGTGACATTCCATGTTTTGCACTCACAAGCCCAGAGGCTGGTTCTGATGCCGGTGGCATTCCAGATTTAGGTACTGTGACTAAAGGCATGTACAACGGCGAAGAAGTACTTGGTCTTGAGATCACTTGGGACAAGCGTTATATCACCCTTGCGCCAATTGCCACCGTACTTGGTTTAGCATTTAAAGTGGTTGATCCAAATGGCTTGCTAGGTGGTAAGGAAAACCTCGGTATTACGTGTGCACTTATTCCAAAAGAGCACCCAGGTGTTGAACTTGGTAATCGCCATGATCCAATGGGGATTCGTTTTTACAACGGTACTACGCGTGGCAACAAAGTATTTGTACCAATGGACTTCATTATTGGTGGGCAAAAGAACATCGGCCGTGGCTGGCAAATGTTGGTTAGCTGTTTAGGCGCTGGCCGTGGTATTTCATTACCTGCATTAGGTGTTAGTTCATCTCAGGTAGCATTTAAAGGTGCGTCTGAATATGCTGCGGTACGTGAGCAATTTGGCTTAGCAATCGGTCAATTTGAAGGTATTCAAGAAAAACTCGCTGATATTGCTGGTAAAACATACCTACAAGAAGCAATGCGTGTACTTACAACCGAAGGTTTAGGCATGGGCTTAAAGCCATCGGTTGTGACTGCAATTGCAAAATATCACATGACTGAAATTGGTCGCGACGTGCTTGACTCAGCAATGGATATTCAAGCTGGTAAAGCAATTCAGAACGGCCCGCAAAATACGTTAGCAAGCGGCTATGTTGCACAGCCAATTGCCATCACGGTTGAAGGCGCCAACATTCTTACACGTAACTTGATGATCTTTGGTCAAGGTGTAATGCGTTGTCACCCATATTTACAATCGATGGTTGAATCAATCCACAGCGAAGATAAAAATGCAGATAAAGAATTTAACCGCATTCTGCGTAAAACAGTGGGTTATAGCGTAGCAAACAGTTTACGTGCATTTCGTTTAGGCGTATTACCATTTACAGCAGGTGCTAATTCACCACTTCCAGAAGTACGTGAATATGAAAAAGCAGCTCATAAATTATCAGCTAAATTAGCAGTATATGCAGATTTTTCGTTACTGGTACTCGGCGGAAAACTTAAACAAGCGGAAATGCTATCAGCCCGTTTAGGCGATGTAATGAGCTTCTTATATGCGGCAATGGCATCAATTAAATATTATGAGCAAAAAGTGGCAAGCAGTGAACGCGAGCAAGCAGCGCCATATTTCCACTACGCAACACGTTTTGCATTACAAAGCGCCGAACAAGCATTGCATAAGTTTTTAGACAACTTCCCTGCAAGTGGCACACGTAAGTTTATGCGTTTTATTACCATGAACTATTCGACTAAAATGCCAAAAATTAGCGATGACTTAATTCGCGAATTAGCTACACAGGCGCAACTTGACACGGCATTTAAAAAGCAAATCACACACTTAGTTAAACCTATTGATGGTGATGGACATTACATTAACGAGCAAGCGTATAAAGCGAAAATGGGCTGTTTAGATTTACTCGCAAAAGTGAAAAAAGCCTTGCGTGCTAAAACAATCAAACCAGGTATTCGTTTTGCACTTACTCTTGATAATGCACTTGTAGCAAATGTAATCACTGAAGAAGAATACGCTAAACTGATTGATTACAACAAAAAACGTGAACGCGCAATTCGTGTTGATGAGTTTGATTTTGATATGAACTTATTAGACGAAAATGCAAAACCGATAAACCCACTGAAAAGTGTTGTTAATCAGTAATATTTTTTAATTCAACAATGTAAGCGCCCAGAAGTTCGGGCGCTTTTATATTTAAAGCCCATACAGTTTTGTATGGGCTTTTTACGTAATTCGCTACTTGTTCTTAATTTAATGCCTAAGAATTTAAATTAACCATCTTGTTTCGCTCGTTTTTCTATCTCTATTATTTGTTTGTCTATTTGATCGGCTTCAAAGGAGAGTTCTGAGTATTTGCGTATATCGCCGTTACGTTGGGCATGCATTGCTTGTTCTAGTTTTATAGAAAGCTGCTTATGTAACTTTTTAGTTGGGTCTTTCTTAAAGAATGAAAACATATATTACTCGTATAGTAACTGGTGCAGATTGATACGTTTCAATTAATGTATTGGTTTACATTATGTTGAAATAGTAAGCTGGCAAAAGATAATGATTGCTAACATGTAGTTAAGTAGTGAGCTGTGTTGTCTATAAGCGCTTTAATCTTAAAATGTTTATGTCATACTAGGGTCTGTTGACCTTTCAAGGTTAAATTTGCAGCAGTCTGTTTGGTATTTAGGCAAGGCAGAGCCTATGTGGTGTGGTCATTCCCCATAAATAGGCGATAACGCAGCATCAATGCCAAACAGGAGCTGCCCGAAGGGTTCTTCCTAGGGGTAATTAACTCTTTGTTGCTCGGTTTTTACTTAGCCCACTAGGTTACAAACCTCGCGCCGCGATTAAATTGCCCCTAGTTTGAACAAATATTAATCCGCAAAGGTCAACAGACCCTAGGCGCTGGCTTTATGGATATTGGTGCGTATGTCTTTTTATCTGCCATTAATTGGTCTTCATTATAAAAATATTAAAATCACTGAAACAATCACTGCTTTATGGAGTGGCTGTGGTGAAATAGTGCGTTGTCGTTTAGACGGTAAAGTCTGCGTCATTAAAGCGATTAGTGTGCCCGATCACATAAATCATCCGCGAATTTCGCAAACTGAGTTTGCAATTAACCGAAAGCGTCACTCTTATGAAGTCGAATTTTATTGGTATCAGTATTATGCGTCGCGATTACCATCTAGAGCAGGTGCTTTAAGGTGTTTTAATGCCATAGAACATGAGCAGCACAAAGTCTTAGTGTTTGCTGATTTTACAGAGTGTGGCTTTGTAAACGCAAAACCAATCCATACACATGTTACAGCCATTATTAAGTGGTTGGCGAATTTTCATGCTTTTCATTTTCAAGTCAAAGCTGATGGCTTATGGTCGCAGGGGGGTTATTGGCATTTAGCCACTCGACCAGACGAGTATGAAAAAATGGCAGATTGTGCTATCAAGCAACAAGCACACAGCATCGATCAAACTATTAGGGCATGTCCGTATCAAACGCTTATTCATGGTGATGCAAAAATAGCGAATTTTGCTATTAATAACGCGACACTAAATGTTGTCGGATATGACTTTCAATATGTTGGCGCTGGAGTAGGTGTTATTGACGTTATGTACTTTTTGGGTAGTTGTTTAAATGAACAGCAATTACAACAAAGAGCTGATGATTACTTAGCCGACTACTTTAAATATTTTGCCAACGCCATGCACATATTTGATAAAAGCGCATATAGCCATGCTGCTATTAACGAATGGAAAACCTTATGGCCAGTTGTATGGGCTGACTTTTACCGATTTTTAATGGGCTGGAGTCCAGAACACGTAAAAATTAATGCTTATATGCAATATCAAATTACAAAAACAAATTTTGGGGTAACGTAGAATGACGAAACAGATCCGTTGGGGAATGATTGGCTGTGGCGCTGTAACCGAGGTGAAAAGTGGCCCTGCGTATAAAAATACGAAAGGTTTTGTGTTGCAAGGCGTTACTCGACGAGATACCGCACTCGCTGAAGATTACGCAAAACGCCATAACGTGCCTATGGTATTTAAAACGGCCGATGAATTGATCGTAAGTTCTGATATTGATGCCGTGTATATCGCAACGCCTCCAGATAGCCATATGGAGCTGGCGCTAAAAGTTGCTGCTGCGGGCAAACCATGTTGTATTGAAAAACCACTGGCGCCTACATTGGCTCACAGTGAAGTTATTCTTGAAGCTTTCAGCAGTAAAAATATTCCCTTGTTTGTCGCGTATTATCGACGTTCTTTACCGCGCTTTAATAAAGTAAAAAGCCTGATTGACACGGGCGAAATCGGCCAGGTGCGACATATTAATTGGCACTTAAGTAAAGCCTCCAGCGAGCAAGATAGATCAGGTGTTTACAATTGGCGTACCGATAAAACTATTGCACCAGGAGGTTATTTTGATGATTTAGCCAGCCATGGTCTCGATTTATTTGGTTACTTATTTGGTGATTATGAACAAGTGAAAGGACTGGCGACAAACCAGCAAAACTTATATGGCGCTTTTGATGCAATCACAGCGTGTTGGCAGCATAAAAACGGTATTACCGGCTCAGGAAGTTGGAACTTTGGTGGTTTTTCTCGTTTTGATGTTGTTACTTTATACGGTGAAAAGGGCGAGATCAGCTTTAGCGTATTTGATGAGCAAGCAATTACGGTTATTAACGAAAGTGGTCAGCAACAACTAAGTATCGAAAATCCGCCTCATGTTCAACAATATCATGTGCAAAATATGGCCTCGTCATTACTTGAAAATATTACACATCCGTCAACAGGTCATTCGGCCGCACATACTAGTTGGGTGATGGAGCAAATTTTAAACAACTAAATCAGCGTGCGGGTATTGCTACGTTAAAAGCATCTTGCAATGCGCTTAGCATTAGCGCCTGCTCTGGCGGTGCAAATATTTGTGCGTGGCTCTGAAGAATAATTTGCTGGACTGCCTGTGTTTGCAATGCTTGGTCAAATAGCGTAATTGCTTGTTTGCCTAGCTCCGATTTCGAGCATGCAATATAACCAAACACAGCTTGTTGGGTTTTATCAACACTAAGATAACGTATATTGGCGATTCGGGTATCTTCTGAGTGACGCGAAATAAACACCGCACTATATTCAATAATGGCATCGAACTTATTTTGAAATAACATTTGGCTAAGGCGATAAGCGCTCGTTGTGCCGCCTAAAACCATAAATGATTCGTTATGCTTGGCAATATAGTCATCTATTTCGTGACCATATGAACGTCCTGAAGCAATGCCGATGGTGAGATCATATTTATTTACGGCATCATTTAAACTAATATTTTCAGGTAATTCTGGATGATTATACACCACTAAGCGGTTGGCCGGAAAAGCCATAATTGGGTAGGTATTAAATAATGCATTTTCAAGGCGTTCAGGTGTTTTGGTTTTATTGTACAAACACACATTTTTCATTGTGTGCAATTGTTGCCACTCCCTTAATCTACTCGCTGGGATAAAGTTTAACGCGATGGCACCATTGAGCTGTTTTTCAATATCGAGCATAAATCTAGTGGCTATATTTAGTGGGTCATCATCTATCTGTGACGCAAAGTCGGTCATTATTTGCACCTTTAATGGTTTTTTAGCCATCGCTAATGAAGGCATTACTACTAAAATACCAATCAACATCCCAACAACAAACTTTGACATAAAACCTTTGTGAGCAAATTTTTCATAGCCATTATTATAGTGTAGTTGCTTTGAAAAATAACAATTATCGAACTAAATGAGATAAAACACTGAATTAGGAACATAAAATACTATTTTTATTGCACAGATCATGCTTTTTTAAAGTCTGATGGAATTTTTTAAGCTAAAATAAGCGCAATTTATTTTTCTTTTAGGCGCTATTATGACTATTCATGTAATTAACCACCCACTTGTTCAACATAAACTTGGCCTTATGCGAGAGTATGGCATAAGTACTAAGAGTTTCCGTGAGCTTTCGTCTGAAGTGGGTACATTACTAACCTATGAAGCGACTAAAAATTTGCCTCTTGAAAAAGTAACAATCACTAGTTGGGATGGTAATCAATTAGATGTTGAGCACATCAAAGGTAAAAAAATTACTGTTGTGCCAATTTTACGTGCTGGCCTTGGCATGATGGATGGTGTTATGCAGTTACTGCCTGCTGCAAAAGTCAGTGTTGTGGGCCTGCAACGTAATGAAGAAACGTTAGAACCAATTCCTTATTTTGAAAAGTTAGTAGGCAAAATTGATGAGCGCTTGAGCCTCGTTATTGATCCAATGCTCGCAACTGGGGGCTCGATGATTGCGACTATCGATATGCTTAAAAAAGCGGGTTGTAAAGAAATTAAAGTAATTGTATTGGTTGCCGCACCTGAAGGGGTTGAAAAAACCCTTGCAGCTCATCCTGATGTAGAGATTTTTACCGCATCATTAGACAGCCATTTAAATGAGAAAGGCTATATAATTCCTGGTCTTGGTGATGCTGGCGATAAAATTTTTGGTACTGTCTAACAGTGGATAACTCTACCTTTTCAATCAAAACAATTTTAACTGGGGCGCAAATGTTATTTGTCGCCTTTGGTGCCTTGGTGTTAGTTCCTTTATTAACGGGGCTTGATCCAAATGTGGCACTTTTTACGGCTGGTATTGGTACCTTGCTGTTCCATTTGGTAACTAAAGGTCAGGTGCCGATATTTTTAGCTTCATCATTTGCGTTTATTGCCCCTATTATTGCCTGCGTGCAGCTATGGGGTGTGCCTGCCACAATGGGGGGCTTAATGGCTGCAGGCGGGGCTTATATGTTGTTAAGTCTATTAGTGAAATTAAAAGGTGTAGCTACCCTGCATAAAATATTACCACCAGTTGTGGTCGGTCCGGTGATCATGGTAATTGGTTTAGCACTGGCACCTGTTGCAGTTAATATGGCAATGGGTAAAAGCGGCGATGGTTCAATTCAGCTGATTGCGTATCAACAAGCCATTTGGGTGGCGGCATTTTCGTTGCTAGTGACGCTAATTTTCGCGGTATGGGGCAAAGGTGTAATTAAGCTGATCCCTATCTTAGCTGGAGTCATCGCAGGTTACAGTTTATCGCTATATTTAGGGATCGTGCAATTTGATACTGTTACTAATGCACAGTGGTTTGCAATGCCAGCTTTTACTTGGCCTGAGTTTAAATGGCAAGCAGTGTTATTTATGGTGCCGGTGGCAATAGCCCCCGCTATTGAACATATTGGCGATATGATGGCGATTAGCCAAGTAACCAATAAAGACTATTTGAAAAAACCGGGCTTACATCGCACTTTGTTTGGTGATGGATTAGCTACTACTGCAGCGTCTATATTCGGCGGGCCACCTAATACCACCTATTCAGAAGTCACCGGTGCAGTGATGCTTACGCGTAATTTTAATCCTAAAGTGATGATGTGGACTGCCATTATCGCCATTATTTTAGCGTTTGTGGCTAAAATGGGTGCTGGTTTGCAAACCATACCAGTACCTGTGATGGGGGGGATCATGATTTTGCTGTTTGGCTCAATTGCTGTGGTGGGTTTAAATTCGTTAGTGAAAAGTGGAGAAGACTTAACGGCTCCACGTAACCTCAGTATTGTGGCACTCATTTTAGTGTGTGGCATTGGTGGTATGCATATCGGTGGCAACGAATTTAGCTTACAAGGCGTGAGCCTATGCGCTATTTTAGGCATAGTGCTTAATTTAGTGTTACCAAAGGCTGATAAGCCAACGTAATATTTTGCACATTCAGCTAATAATTTGCACCAAAATAGCGCATTTAATATGCGCTATTTTTTTAACTAACTAAAAAATATAAAGTTATAAAACTGGTCTAGTAACTGCATTTACCTCATTAACAGTGCCATACTGATCAGGAGCGTTTAATGCAAGAGACAAACATTGTGGATATCACCCCATTTTTAGCAAAACATCAGCTGCCACTCAAATATCAGTATTTGAGTGAACAGTATTTCGTCCCACTCGCTGAAGATATTCTCCACAGCAAACCAACCGATCGTCCAATGCTGGTGGCAATCAATGGTTGCCAAGGCTCAGGTAAAACGACATTAGCTGATTTTTTAGTTACTTGGATCAACTGTAATACAGCATTTAATAGTATTGCGATGTCGATTGATGATTTTTATCACAGCCACGCACATCGTCAACAACTAAGTAAAGATGTACATCCGTTATTTGCAACGCGTGGTGTGCCAGGTACCCATGATACAGCACTTATGCAGCAGACTTTTACCGCGTTACTTGCAGGTAAAGTAGGGGTGCCTTTGCCACAGTTTGATAAACAAACCGATGATCCAGTTACGCAAGCGTTATGGCCTACTAATAAACAGCCTGTTGATATCATTTTTTTTGAAGGTTGGTGTGTTGGTAGCATAGCGCAACAACCTTATCAATTACATCAAACAGTTAATCAATTAGAACAATATGAGGATCCTGAAGGTATTTGGCGACGCTGTGTAAATAGTTGTTTAGCGAATGAATACCAAGATATTTTTGCAATGATTGATTATACCGTGATGCTAAAAGCACCGTCATTTGCCGATGTATATGGGTGGCGATTAGAGCAAGAGCAAAAATTACTGTCGCATAAAGGACGAGGCCAAGGAACGTTCGATGAGCAACAATTAGTGCGATTTATTTCTCATTTTGAACGTATTACGCGAGAAAATTTAACTCAGTTACCAGAGCAGGTCGATGCATTACTGAGCTTAGATAAAGTACGTGATATTAGTGCCATGAAACTTCGCGCTGATGATGTTGCAATGCCACTTATTTTCACTGATTTAGACGGTACGTTACTTGATCATAACGATTACCAATGTACTGAGATTGCTCCGTTTTTAAGCCAATTGAGTCGCGCAGGTATCGCTATAGTTTTTAATACCAGCAAAACGTTTGCAGAGGTAATCGCACTGCAAAAATCACTTGGGTTAAACCAGCCGTTTATTATTGAAAATGGCGGGGCTGTATATATCCCAAAAAATTATTTTTCATTAAAACCAATTGGCTGCGAAGAGCTGGATGAACATTGGCGTTATGCGCTGTCGCCAACCAATAAACAGTTGTACAGTGAATTACTTGAATACGGTAGCGAGTTTAGTGCTTATTACCGTTTGTTCAGTCAATTATCAGCGCAAGAAGTCAGTCAAATAACAGACTTGAGCCTAGCACAAAGCGAACTTGCCCGTATTCGTGAATATTCAGATCCGCTTTTTTGGCAAGGCACAGAGCAACAGCTACTTGACTTTTTAGAAGCAATAAAACCGCTTGGTTATGAAGTGTTAATAGGCGGGCGTTTTATTCATTTAAATCGCAGTACCAATAAAGGTAAAGCGCAAAACTGGTTAGTAGAGCAATTTAAAAAACATTGTCGTCATGCTTTCACCACTATTGCACTGGGTGATAGCCAAAATGATATGGCGATGTTGGATGCCGCAGATATCGCGATTTTAATTAATAATCCTGCCAGTAAAGCCAAGGCAAAATTATCCCACAAACCATGGCGTGTTAGTGAACACCCAGCCCCACAAGGTTGGCTCGATGAAGTAGCAGATCTAAGTGTTATCAAAGCGCAATTAGCGTCTAAACAGGAGCAATCACATGGCTGATTTTTACCAAAATGGCATCATAACAACATTACATAATATTGCCGACCGTCCGCTGGCTGATCTAGAAGCTGAACTCGTTAGCTTTTCAAAACAACGCCCAATGGGCTTGATTTTACCCTCCCTGTACAGTGAACTGGAGGGCCCTGCATTACAAAATATTGTGCAAGAATTGAAACATGTTCCTTATTTGTCGCAAATTACGATTGGCTTAGATAGGGCCGATGAGAGTCAGTATCGTCATGCATTACAATTTTTTGCAGAGCTTGACCAACATCACCGCGTGCTTTGGAACGAAGGGCCACGTTTGCAAGCACTCGATAAAGAGTTGCAAGCGTTAGGCGTCGCGCCGCGTGAACTCGGCAAAGGCCGTAATGTGTGGTACTGCATGGGTTATAAATTGGCAACGGCAAAAGTTGAGTCAATAGCGCTGCATGATTGTGATATTTTAACTTATGACCGTAGTTTATTAGCGCGATTAATTTATCCAGTTGCTCATCCGCGCTTTAACTATGAATTTTGTAAAGGCTTTTACCCTCGTACTGCTGATGGCAAGATCAATGGCCGTGTATCGCGTTTACTCGTTACTCCTTTATTGCGTTCATTTAAAACCATTTTAGGCAGCACTGACTACCTTGAATATATGGATTCATTTCGTTATCCGCTGGCGGGGGAATTTTCGTTTCGCCGTGATGTGCTCAACGATATTCGTATTCCTAGCGATTGGGGCTTAGAGATTGGCGTACTGTCTGAAATGTATCGTAACTACTCACACAATCGCTTGTGCCAAGTAGATATTGCAGATAACTATGATCATAAACACCAAGCGCTGTCACTGGATAATCAAGCGGCTGGCTTATCAAAAATGTCGATAGATATCACCAAAGCGCTGTTTCGTAAGTTAGCCACGCAAGGAGTGACATTTACCACGGAAACCATCCGGTCACTTAAAGCAACTTATTATCGTATCGCACTGGATTTTATTGAAACTTATCATAACGATGCCATGATGAACGGCTTAAAACTCGATATTCATCAAGAAGAAAAAGCAGTCGAAATGTTTGCGCAAAACATTATGAACGCAGGTGAGCATTTTTTACAGTATCCAATGGAAGCGCCATTTGTGCCTAGCTGGAACCGAGTTGCTTCAGCAATGCCAGATGTGTTTGCGCGTTTAGAAGAAGCAGTAGAGCTTGATAATAAAGAGTTTTCATAATAATACTTAAGCAGAGAAGTAATTACAGATAAATAATTAAAAATTAGTATAAACAACGGGGTAGGGTAATGAGTAAAGCGTTATTTGAACAACGGGTTGAACAGCACCTGACGAGTATATATGAGGGTGTTGACTTATGTATGAGTATTGATGCGCTTGCAAGCATGTTGATCACTACCATGTTAAGAGACGACCCGGTTCGAGACCCTACGCCGCATAAAAACCGCTGGGATCAGCAAGATGTAATTCTGATTGCTTATGGCGATTCAATTATGCGTTATCGCGATGCCGAACAAGCAGTTGCGGTACCGAGTGAACCACCGCTACATACCCTTCATCGGTTTATGAAAAACCAATGTGCGGGAACGATTAACGCGCTGCATATATTACCTTTTTATCCTTATAGCTCTGATGAGGGCTTTTCGGTAATGAACTATGTACAAGTGAATGAATCTCTCGGTAGTTGGGATGATATTCAAGGAATAGCTCAAGATGTAAAGCTAATGGCTGATTTAGTGATCAACCACTGCTCCAGTCGCAGTCGTTGGTTTGAAAACTTTATTCAGGGCAAAGAGCCGGGGTTAAGCTACTTTAAAACAGCTAGCTTAAATGACGATCTATCTGACGTTGTGCGACCAAGAACATCACCGCTACTTAATACAGTGCAAACGGCACTAGGGGAGCGCCATGTTTGGTGCACATTTAGCCCAGATCAAGTTGACTTAGATTTTGCTAATCCATTAGTGCTTAATGAATTTGTAGGTATTATTCGCCATTACTTGGATAATGGTATAAAGATATTTCGCCTTGATGCTGTGGCTTTTTTATGGAAAGAACTTAATACTTCTTGCATTAATTTACCGCAAACACATGAAGTGATCAGATTACTGCGAACGCTAATAGAGCATGTGGAGCCAAGTGCAGTTATAATCACTGAAACAAACATTCCTAATCGTGAAAATTTATCTTACTTTGGTAATGCCAATGAGGCACATTGTATTTATAACTTTTCATTGCCGCCTTTGTTATTACATACCTTGCTCAGTGGTGACAGTAAAGCGCTCAAACATTGGATGATGAGCATGCCGCCAGCGCAAAATGGTACTGCCTACTTTAATTTTATAGCTTCTCACGATGGAATTGGCTTACGTCCTGTCGAAGGCTTGCTTGACGAGGATGAACTAGGGCAAATGGTCAATACGGTTAGTCGCTTTGGCGCAAAGGTGTCAATGCGCACAGCGAATAATGGCACCAGCTCACCCTATGAACTTAATATTGCGTTATTTGATGCCTTACAAGGCACTCATAAAGGCGTGGATAAGTGGGGCTTACAACGTTTTACCTGTGCTCATGCTATTATGTTTGCCCTCGAAGGCATTCCTGGGCTTTATATTCATAGTTTACTTGGTACCACCAATGATTATGAACGCTTTGAAAATAGCCAGCATAACCGCTGTATTAACCGTCATCGTTGGCAAGAGTCGGCACTACTTGAAAAGCTTGCCGATCAATCAAGTCATCATTATCACGTGTTTACTCAAATCAATAATTTACTGGCTATTCGTAAGCAGCAAGATGCTTTTCACCCTAATGCGACGCAATTTACCTTACATTTAACCGGTGCTTTATTTGGTTTTTGGCGTCAAAGCATAGACCGTAGGCAAAGTGTTTTTTGTGTTTATAACATTAGCGATGAGCCTCAGACTCTGCTATTAGCTGATCTGAACTTAATTGATACTGAGCAGTGGTTTGAACTTATTTCTGCTCAGGCAATAGAGCAGGGGCAACAAAGTATTGAACTTGCGCCTTATCAGCCGCTATGGCTATCGAATCGACAATAGTTAGCTATTTTACTGGAAAACGGCAGAGTTACTGTAAAGGGCTGTAAATCCCCTTTACAGTGTTATTTATTAAGGGCTTTGGCTAGGTTGTCTACTGTAAATGGCTGCGGATCTGTGGCCATTTTACTAAATTGAGCAAAATCAATGTCAGCCAAATCAGTTTCATTTATGTGCTTTACAAGTGATACGGTTTCAGCCTTAAGGTTATTGAAGATGGCCAACGATGAATGATTTAGTGAAGTTCGAGTTTTTTCATTATGATGATCAGCGATATTAATGAGTGCATAGGCGCCTAATAACACATGGCCACCCAATGTTATATCCAACGCTTTGATACCTTTTGGTACAGAGTCCCAATTCATCCCACCAACAATGACCTTATGTGCACTATTGTGCGCTTGTAATGCTCTTTTTGCACCAAACCCAATTGCATCATTGGCGCACCATATAATATTGATCTCAGGAGCAAACTCCATAAATGCTAAGGTTTTTGTGTAACTTTCCTGTTCAGACCAATTGGCAACCTCTTTTCCTATAAAGTTTATATCTTCATGTTGCTCAACAAATTCATCTAAGCCTGCTACACGGTCTATCGATGCGGGCGTTGTATAATCGCCAATAAGGGCGAGTATATTAGCAGGTTGAGTCGATGTTGTTGAGTGTTTAATAAGTAACTGTTGTGCAAGCACTTTTCCTGCAGCATAATTATCCGGTATGACGCTGCCAATAATATTAACGCCATCACGTTGTAACGATATCAATTTTCCGATAGCAGGTCGGCTATATAAAAAATAAATAGGGATATTTCTAGTATTTAATTTTGCTAAGTATTTACTGACAACGCTTTTTTCATCGACCACAATTAAATAGTCAGGATTGTCTTTAATTGCCTGCCTGATAAGCTCTTTCATCAAAATATGATTACGATTCGCGTATTTTATGTGCAAGTTTATATCTAAGTCATCCGCCGCATTTAGCATAATCTTAGATACTTTGAACCAAAAGTTACCGGTTGTATTTATTTCATCAGATGAATCTGCAAACCCGGGATTTACAAAGGTAATGTTTAATTTGGCAAAGCTAGAAGGGCTAATTATTAAACACAACAAGAAAATCAGAAATTGTTTTTTTAATCTTCGCATTCGTTCTAAACCCAAAACACATCTCATCAACAAAAACGAATTCTAACACAAAATTAATTTTCACCACACTTAGAGTAAGGTTATATTCATAGCTGCTGGAGTGTATAATGATTTTTCATCTTTTTTGAGTTGTAACTGTTAGGATTATTATGAAAGTATTTCTGTGTCTTGTGGCACTGCTGTTTGTTCCGAGTTTATTTGCTAACGACGATTTAGATCTTGAAGCCAACATGAAGAATATGGGGCTTGCGTTCAAGCATACTGTTGAAGCAACACAACTACAAGAGTTTAATACCGCGATCGATGAATTTATGATATTGGTTAAGCGAAGTAAAACAGCCACTTTTCACAAAGAGGCTGAGCAGTCACTGCAAGGTTTAGATAAAGTGATCGCAAAAGCTGAACTTGCAAAAAAATTAGCGAATGAGCAAGGACTCGATGCAGCCAAAGGACCGTTAAAAGCCATTGATGGGCTACGTAAGCAATACCATAAACTGCATGAGCCACCAGGGTTTTGGGAGTTGTTGTTCGGTAAGTAGTGTTAGATTGTATTTAAGTTTAGCCTTAAAGACTGTACGCCTATATCAAGGTGTACAGTCTGTGATAGTTGTTTATTTTCTTCCTTTCTTTTTCATACCTTGCACTGCTTTAAAGCGTGGATTGTCTTTACAGATCACAAAAACGCGTCCTTTGCGTTTGACAATTTGACATCCCGGGCGGTTTTTAGCACTTTTCAATGAACTCAAGACTTTCATGATTATTTGCTCCCTAAGTTTTTAAAGCGGCGATTAAACGCTGCAACTCGACCATCTGTTGCAACAGATTTTTGCTTACCGGTATAAAATGGATGTGAGTCACTTGATACATCAATAGGTACGTAAGGGTATGTTTTGCCATCTAACTCAACGGTTCGATCAGTTTTAATTGTTGAACCAATAATAAAGTAGCTATCGGCGGCCGTGTCATGAAAAGCAACCGTTTGGTAATCAGGGTGAATATTAGGTTTCATAAATAGCCTTTTATTGGAAATTAATGTTATGTGATATTATCACTATAATTTATAGTAAATAAGAATTCTTTGCAAATACTATTTTTGAGTTGTTGGTAAAGTAGCTGATTTGATGTTTATTCACACAAACAAGTTAAAAAATCAGCAGTTGATTTAAAAAAACTAGCTATTGGGAATTAGCCTGTTATAAATAATAAGTAATCAAGAATAGGAGTCAGATTATTATGAGTGGATCAGCCCAGCAACAGCATAGTAGTGAACAAAGTCAGGAAATAGATCAGGGCGTCATGGAGACATTACGTAGTCGTGATCATAGTGTCCTAGCACAACAAATAGACCCATTAAGCTGCACCCATAATGACATTGTTGAATTGCTTGCACAGTATTTGGCATTAAGTGATCAAGACGATGATGATGTTTTTGATGCTTGGTTTGATGGCCTTAGTAAAGCACAACATACGGTTTTAAAAGTATTTGAAGTATATCGCGGTCAGTTTGAGCATCAATAGTAACTTTTACATATTGGATAAATTGGTTCAGAGTTAATCTTTATAAGGCAATTTGCATTTCTTGCTATTATAGCTGGTCCAAATGCTGCACAAACTCAGCTTGTTAGTAGGCAAGGTGTAATACCAATCGACTTAAATATTTAACCATTCTAGCGAGCTAAATAAAGCGCTAACTGCGTTATAATTTTTTCAAGTAGAACAACTACATGTCAAAATTTACGCCTTGTTATCACTGTATTTAT
>NZ_JACJEI010000051.1:0-17598 GCF_014163985.1 Pseudoalteromonas sp. SR41-4
ACATTGAGAATTATTTAAGCTGGTTTAGGTTTATGGAAGATAACACTGAGTATTCAGATCAAACATGGATAAAAGAGGCATTATGATATGAATTTTTTATACCCACACTCAACTACAACACAGCCATGTATATACAGTTTTTATTTATCAGTAATAGCTTAACGAATTGGGCTGCAATTCATTTAGCGCTTCCTATTTTAGTTGTCATAGTTGCGATGAACTTCTACTATTAATTATCTATTTGTTCTTATAATGATAAGCACCTTCAGGGATCAAACATACATGATTGAGATAAACGAACAGATACTGAAAGATATAAATAGAAATTTTATTATTCCTCCTAAACCTGAAATATTAACTGAGTTACAAAATTTAATAGCAACTGGCGATGCGCCTATTGCTGATGCTGCTAAGGTAGTGGTAAAAGACTTAGCTATTTCATCAGCAATACTAAAAATAATAAATTCTCCTGCTTATGGCTTATCTCGTACTGTGTCTGATATAAAACAAGCCGTGATGTTTCTTGGTTGGGACGGAGTTAATGTGCTTGCACAGGGCTTGAAATTAAAAGAAATGTTTGCAACCGATAACAGCTGTATTAGCTTAGAAAGATTTTGGGATACTTCAACAGAGATTGCTAATGTAAACATGATGATAGGTCAGCGTCTTAAAAAACAGATAGCCATAGAGCCCTTGTATACGCTTGGGCTTTTTCATGATTGTGGTGTGCCTCCTATGGCAATAAAATATGATAATTATTTAACCGCTTTGCACTGCGCTAATCAAACAGACAAAGAAACTATTATTGAGATTGAAGAGCGTTTATATAAAACAAACCATGCAGTTGTTGGCTATTATTTTGCTAATAGTTGGCATTTACCAAAAGAGATATGTCAGTTAATCCTCAACCACCACAATGCAGCTATTCTTGCTGAGGTGACAGATACAGATGAGCAAATCTGCTTTGCTATTTTGAAAATGTCTGAAAACTTAGTGACTATGGTCAGACGAGGCTCGCCTATACCACAATGGGGTATTATAGAATCAAAAGTCTTAGATGTACTGCATTTGAATGATGATGAGTATTGTGACTTACAAGAGGACGTTATTGATTTTTTAAACAATTTATCATAACTACATTAAGCATTATTTATGGTTAATTAAGGTTTTTTGCTTTCGCCTCAGTCATTGTTTAGTGCCAATGTTAGTCCAGTTTTTAGCACTATATTTCTACTTGCTTGGGCACCTTACTGAGCAGCCTAATAACCTTGAGCCGCTGTTACCCTGGAACATTGAGTAAACTAGGTGTTGTTAGCCATATGCTTACCGTTGAAGCTCGAAAACAAAAGGAATTAACATTGCGCTAGGCAATGACTTAGATTCACAAGGTTTAGTGTCACTGAGAGATATTTGGATCAATATTCATTACGGGAGATGACCCGCCCATTGCACTTCATTTTAATAAAAAGTGCATGATGGGTGGTGTGGGGGCTGGAGGTTATAGACCTACGTCTACCCGATTAGGTTAAATTAATCACCGTGCCTCCAGACTGGAAAAGCATATTCTAAGCCTTGTTCTTCATGTAAATCTAATAGTGGATCTAGTGCATCAAGATCTAGTCCTGGCGGTACATCGACTGACATTAAAGAAAACTGGTTGAGAGTCTCAACTTTACAACCTAGTCGTTTAAGCATATCTATGAAAAAAGTGGTATCTATACCATCATTATTCATAACCCAGATAACAGAATGACCTGACTTTTTTACAACTTTAAATTCAAATATATGCTCATTTACTTCATCAGGAGTAGCAGAAAAAATATCGCCATAAGCCAAATCAGGAACAAAGAAAGGGGCATTAACTAACTTATAGTTACCATTAACTCGCTCGCACCAAGCACCTTCAGCACTTACTGGTGGCCAACCGTTTTCGATATCTAAAGCGAACATTACTTTTTTGGCAGACACTGAACTTCCTTTTTCACCTAACGAGCTTGTAGAATAACTCGTTTTTAATTTATTTTTATTGATGCATTAACCATAGCCGAGTTCCTATTTTGATTCAATCGACAACTGACTTTCACATAAAATATAAAAAAGGATTTGCTGTTGCTTTAATTGGCATTTTGCAAGGTATTACAGTTGGTTTACTGGCTATATTACGGCTTAAGTGGTTTTAATGCAGCCTGTTTGCAGCTTTTCTATATTATGAACTAAGCAATACAGTTGTATTGGGAGTTTACTTTCGTTTGAACCCGTAAGATCAGTTTTTTCATGCCTTTGTTGACCGTAAAATTTCGCTTTTCACCTCAGTAAAGCGGCTCTATAAAACCACGTTGTTTGCCATTCCTTCAAGAAAAACCTGTCGTCGCGCCATTGGACTGTCTATTTTGACCTTTATTTTAATTAGCTAACGGTGGATTTAGATCACTGGATCCGCCGTAGGATAAGAATGTGCTACTGGCGGCAGTGGCGCTCTTTATAAAAAATAGCACGCACTAAAGTACGCAGTTTAATGAAACTGGGTGTCAGCGAACGGCTCGCCATAGCCTGTGGTATCACCAGAACCAAAAGTAGGCGCTTGGAAGCGAAGGACCTTGTAGAAGCCCAAAAACAAAAGGAATTAACATTGCGCTAGGCAATGACTTAGATTCACAAGGTTTAGTGTCATTGAGAGGTATTTGGATCAATATTCATTACGGGAGATGAACCGCCCATTGCACTTCCTGCTAATGAAAAACTCATGATGGGTGGTGTGGGGTCTGGAGGTTATATACCTCCGGCTACCCGATTATACGCAAGCTGCGCTTACTGAATTTCTTGCTGCCAATTAACTTTTTGGTAAACTGATTTTTGATTGAAGTTAGTATTACCAGTAGTCGGACCAACATAATAATACATACCACCTGAGAAACCTGCACCAACAACCGAAGTAAGCTGTGTGGGTAAAGCAGCCACTGCATCTTTAGCATTTAAAAATACATTATTTTCGGGGTAAGCGCTTTTAAGAGACGGATCAGATAAAGATTGTATAGACTGGTTGATGATACGACTTGAAATTGCTTTGTGGGTTTGACCTTTTGCCCAGCCTAACGTTTTTCCAGTAAATATATTAAGTTCATCGCTGTGGCCAGCATAAAATACTTCGTCGCGAATAATTTCACCGTTTACTTCTAAACACCAATCAACAATAACAAAGCTTGCATAACTGGCATTTGTAATAACTTGCGAATAACGGTGAATTTTGGCGTGCACTTTAGCTTTTGTTAATACGTTTGAAGTATTTTGGTTTAGAGTATTTAAGATTGATTGCTGAATTGTATTTTTGTCAGCTGTATCAAAACTTCCCCAATTAAAAGCCCCATATGATTCGTTATCAGCTGTATTTTCATCTGTTATGATTGAAACTGAATTGACGTTAGCACTAAATACTGGAGCGTTTGTTAACAATGGAAACTCAGTTTTACTTGCTGTACCTGTAACTCCGCAACCAGCTAAGATTAGTGATAAAGATAAAAATAGTAGATGTTTCACACGTACTCCATATTTACGTATCGCCGCATCAAGCGGAACCTAACCAACTGTTTAAGTTCCAGTACGCCCGGCATGGGCATTGACTTATGAGGTGAAAGTCCTCTGTAGGAAGATCACCGTTTAAATAGCACACTGTTATTAAACGATAGACACTCGCGAATGGCAAGGGCTAAATCGCGAGAGATAGTCTGAAGGAAGCCGCTAGCATTCTTTATAAAAGTAAGTGCGAGCTGATGAACAAAAAACATCATATGAGGCATAGGCGGAAGACGAGCTAATACAAAATAGCGAAGTCATGTGATCTAACGGCCGCTGTAGGGTAATAATGTGCTACTGGCGGCAATGGCGCTCTTTCCAAAGGAATAGCCCCAAAGTACGCAGTTTAATGAAATTGGGTGTTAGTGAGCGACTCGCCATAGCATGTGGTATCACCAGTACCAAAAGTAGGCGCTTGGAAGCGAAAGCCCTTGTCGAAGCTCAAAAAAAGGAATTAACATTGCGCTAGGCAATAACTACTTAACTTTACAAGGTTTAGTGTCATTGAGAGATATTTGGATCAATATTCATTACGGGAGATGAACCGCCCATTGAAAAGCGCATGGTGGGTGGTGTAGGGGCTGGAGGCCTCCGGCTATCCGATTAGGCGTTTCTCGCATCTAGCCTATTAAGCTTTCTTCAAATGCTGACTCACCTTCGTAGGTAATTTCATTTTTTTCCCAAGCCATTGAAGCACGAATCTTGACCCAAGTGGAGCATGTGTCCCAATGAGGAAATCCAAGGTCGTAACTGCCATAGAGGTACTTATAATGAAATTTTCATTGGGGATTTCTACGAAATCTATGTTCGTCGATTCAAACCATGGGTTGTATTCGTAAAATGCCTCAATAAGGCTTTGATCCATCTTTCTGAGGCTTTCTTGTATCGAAGGCACACCAATCAACTGCCTTAATCCGAAAACATAGCTGTCTAGCGCAAACAAGTAGCCAGAATTAAAATTGACGCCGAAAGAGTTATAACGATTATCAGGATATCCATAAGCTTCAATATTACTGATGAAATCTGATACTGAGAAAATATCAACTGACTCAGAAACAGCTGAATGAATCTTGACTGCTTCATTAGGTTTCGTTTTAACGCTTGAGAGTTGCTTATCTACTGAGCAGGCTTCTTGGTGCAGGGCAACAATGGGATGGCCACGGAACCGCTTTTCATTAACAGCGATTCCCCTCATAAGGAGAAAAGCCTTTAAGTATTTTTCGAGCGCTTGAGACGCAGCCCAGAAGAACGCACGATACATACCTTTTTGCGCTAAAAATCGAGCAGTTACGTAGTCCTCATCGGCGGGTTTAACGAAAGAATCGGTGATGACTTTAACAATGTATTTTTCTATATCAGCCTGCATCGTTTCTGGCAACTTTTCGAAGTGTTCAAGATCGTCTTTACACTTGAAACTGTATATGTAGCTCAATTCTCTCTCATTCATCAAATCCCGAATCCTTGCCTTTTGCCGACTGAACGCTCATTTATCTACTTAATATAGTTTTAACAAATAACCTAAAGCATTACTACCACTAAGTTTTTTAAAGCTTTAAACTGAAGTTTAATAGAGCAATATGCGCGCGTCGCTCATTATCATGAATATATACACAAAGAGCAGTTTGACCAATCAATTAACTATTATATTTAGCCAATCTCAATGACCGGTAATTGCTCAAAGCTGTTATTCAGCTTTAATATTTTTAAGGTTGGGTTTCGTTGCTCTCAACCACAACCTACGATGATACGTTTAACGCTGTTTTTAATACTTATCGCTTACAGCTGACGGCTTACAGCTTCTTTTTAGCTACTTTTAAAACCAATTCTAAAACCGCCCCAGTGTTTGCCATTTACATAAATGGGTACTGATAGGTCATGTAAAATTTCACCTGTATCACGTTTATAGGTTTGCAATAAAAAGCTCTCAGTGTGGCTGCCACAGCGGCTGCCTGTTGCATCGTTGAAAATACGTTTAGTGCGGTTGTTTACTAAATCTTGTTGGTAATTGCCAGTTAGTGGCTGGCTGTAGCGCTTATTGTGGGTAGGGAAGTAACCTTTTTTGTCTACGGCACCAGCAAAAAGAATTTTGTCATTTTCAAGGATAGGCTCTTGAATTGGCGGTAAAATTTTATCGGTTAAAGTATCGTATGGTGTTGTATATTTTGTCGGGTTAGTATTTTTAATTGCTTGATATTCTTGTGAGAACAACTGCTTTTCAGTTAATTGCTTCGTTTCTAGCAACTCAGTAAATTTTACCGCGATTGCATTGCTTGCCGTTGTTGCTGCCTTGAGTATAGGCTTGAAAAAGGCATTGTGTTCAACTTTACTGAGCTCTCTAAAGATGGTTTCAGATCCTATCGATAACATAGCTGCTTGTGATGAAATTGAGTTACCTTTGGTTGCTATTTCAGCTAGCAAATGGCTGATACTTGATACAGAGGTATTTATTTGTGTGGTTGCTTGTTGAAAAGCAGATACTGCTTGCTGCATGTTTTCTAAGGTTGATGATGAGTCTGTAATATCATGATTTATCGTTAAAAATGCTTGGGTAACATTTTCGAGTTCGGTTTTCACTTCATCACTTTGTAAAGAAACCTGTTTCATATCATCATTTGTTTGCACGCTATTAGTATTGATCTCAGTTAGCATCTGTGCAATTTGTTTAGTGGCTTGATTGGTTTTATTGGCAAGATTACGTACTTCATCGGCAACTACAGCAAAGCCTCTGCCTTGTTCACCCGCTCGTGCTGCTTCTATGGCGGCATTTAATGCCAGTAAATTAGTTTGCTCAGCAATGGTTTGAATAACTTGGGTAATGCTTTGAATATCAGTTGCACTTTTTAATAATAAATCTAACTTACTTGCGACGTTAGTAATTGAGTTAGACAACGAATCAATTTGTTGTGTGGCTATTTGCAAGCGTTGCTCTGCTGATGTTGATGCCTGAGATGTTTGCAACATTGCTGCATTTACGATGGTGATACTATTAGTGAGTTCACTACTGTTATGGGATAACGCCTGTGTTGCAGCGCTAACCGATTCGCTTTCACTGTAACAACCATCAATTTCTTTAGTTAGGCTATCTACATAGAATCCGACTTCTGCTGCACCAATTGCATTTTGAGAGGTTGCCACTGTGATGTTTTGAGCAACATTGCTGAGTTGGGGCTGTTTATTAATGTCTGACGCAGGGTTTGGTTTTTTGTCAGTTAACTTGGCTGTAAAAGCGAATAGAGCAGTAAAAATTGCAATGATTAGCGCCGCGACTATCGATAGTTGCTCGAAGTAATATAGAAAACCAATACTGACAGCGAAGAGTGTATAGCATAGCGATTTTAAATTCATTCCATTGACCTTTGTTGAGTTGTAATTTTCAGTCTTAAATATAAAGCACAGAAAATCAATTAATAAAAGGTCTAATAGGGAAGTCGACTGATTGACTTAGCAAAAAAAAAGCCAACCCTAAGGTTGGCTTTTGCAGTAATCTATTGCAGTAATGAGCATCAACTCATTTTAGTAAGTTGCACTGCCTTTGGTACGAGGGAAGGCGATTACGTCACGTACGTTGCCCATACCCGTTACATAGGCAACTAAACGTTCAAAACCTAGGCCAAAACCTGAGTGTGGTACAGTGCCGTATTTACGTAGGTCGCGATACCAGCTGTAGTCTTCTTTGTTTAAGCCCATTTCTTCTAAACGTGCATCAAGTACATCAAGACGTTCTTCACGTTGTGAACCACCAATGATCTCGCCAATACCTGGTGCTACAACGTCCATTGCAGCAACGGTTTTGCCGTCTTCATTTTGGCGCATGTAGAATGCTTTAATATCACGTGGGTAGTTTTTAATAACTACCGGTGCTTTAAAGTGCTCTTCTGCTAAGTAACGCTCGTGCTCAGATTGTAAGTCAACACCCCATTCAACGGCGTATTCAAATTTCTTACCACAGCTTTTAAGAATTTCTACTGCATCAGTGTAATCAACTTGTGCAAAATCTTTTTCAACAAATTCTTCTAGGCGCGTGATAGCAGTTTTCTCAACACGTTGAGCAAAAAACTCCATATCATCACGACGTTCTTCAAGCACCGCTTTGAACACATACTTAAGCATGTTTTCAGCAAGTTTGGCGATATCTTCAAGATCAGCAAAGGCAACTTCTGGCTCGACCATCCAAAACTCTGCCAAGTGGCGAGAAGTATTTGAATTCTCTGCACGGAAAGTCGGGCCAAAAGTATAAATTTTTGACATCGCTGAGGCGTAAGTCTCACCATTTAACTGACCTGATACAGTAAGGAATGCTTCTTTACCGAAGAAGTCTTCGCTGTAATCAACATCGCCTTTATCTGTACGTGGCAAGTTTTGCATATCAAGCGTTGATACGCGGAACATTTCGCCTGCACCTTCACAGTCACTTGCGGTGATGATAGGGGTGCTGATCCAGTAATAACCTTGCTCATGGTAGAAACGGTGAATAGCTTGCGCTAAACAGTTACGTACACGTGTTACCGCACCAATCATATTGGTACGTGGGCGAAGGTGAGCGTGCTCACGTAAATACTCAATGCTGTGGCGTTTTGCCGACATTGGGTATGAGTCTGGGTTTTCTACCCAACCAAGTACCTGTACGCTATTTGCTTGAATTTCGAAAGATTGACCTTGGCCTGCTGATTGTACTAAAACACCAGTAACTGACACAGAGCAACCGGCTGTTAGGCTAGTAACTTCATCATAATTATTTAGTGAATTAGGTACTACCGCTTGAATAGGATCAAAACACGAACCGTCATGAACGGCTAAAAATGAAATTCCTGCTTTTGAATCGCGGCGTGTACGGATCCAGCCTTTAATTGTTACTTGGCTGTCTGCCGCAACCTTGCCTTTTAATAGCTCTGAAATCGCTAAGTGGCTCATCTTCACTCCAATGATATAAGTTGCCTACATTAATATGTGCGCTATTGCACTTGAACGGTGTATCTTACCTTTGAATGTAAAATAAAAAAACATTCAAAAGTAACTCTTTGCTTATTCTTTTGCATTTTTGTGGTTTTTTGTCGTTTAAAACCTAGAACTTTAATTTTTTGTGATAAGAAACAACTTAGATCAAAATTTAAAGGCGATTTTCACTGCGATAAAAACGGGTTTTGTGGCATTATATGCAATTACGATATTTAAACTAACTTGCTAAACATATAGGTATTATGAAACAAGTCTTTATTTTACGTGGTTTACCAGGGTGTGGTAAGTCTTATTATGCGCAAAACCTAGCCGATGAAATGGTAGCGGGCGATCAAAGCCAATACTTAATTTGTTCGACCGATGATTATTTTTATAATGAGCAAGGGGAGTATCAGTTTGATAAGTTCAAACTGTCGCAATACCACAATTTAAATTTAGCTCGTTTTATAAATGCGTTAGCGCAAGAAATCCCACTTATTATTGTTGATAATACTAACATCAAGAAATGGGAATTTATTGCTTATAGCCAAGCCGCTGTTGCACTAGGCTACCAAGTTAAAGAAGTGATTGTGGGTGAAGTAAAAGACAAATCAATGCAACACCTGTACGCCAAACGTAATAGCCATAACATTCCACTGAAAATGATCAGCAAAATGGCTTATATGTTTGAGTGGTAATAATTACCCAAATTACGATTAGGTTGGGTAATTATTTGGGGTCTTGATGATATGCTAATAATGTTTTCCGGCAATTGCGGCGTAAATGGCGTTAGCTAATGTGGTGATATCGCCTGAACAACTAATATACGGTGGCATTAAATAGATAAGCTTACCAAAAGGGCGGATCCATACATTTTTACTAACAAAGAAAGCTTGTATCTTTGCTACATCGATAACAGTATCGAGTTCAACCACACCAATTGCTCCTAACGTTCTTACATCAACAACATGCTCAAGATCATTACAACGGTGTAATGCTTGCAGCGCATCGTTTAGGTGGGCTATTTGTGCTTGCCAGTCTTGCTCAAGTAATAAATCAATACTCGCACAAGCCACTGCGCAGGCCAATGGATTGCCCATAAATGTTGGGCCATGCATTAATACCCCAGCTTCACCTTCGCTGATACCAATGGCAATTTTATCTGTGGTTAATGTTGCAGATAACGTCATCATGCCACCTGTGAGTGCTTTACCTATGCATAAAATATCTGGCTCAATATCAGCATGTTCTACGGCAAATAGCTTACCTGTGCGGCCAAACCCTGTGGCTATTTCATCACAAATTAATAATACACCGTAACGATCGCATAGTTCACGCACGGTTCTTAAATACTCAGGATGATAGAAGTTCATTCCCCCTGCATTTTGTACAATTGGCTCGATGATAAAAGCTGCAACATGCTGATGATGTTCTTCGAAATACTGTGCAAGGTGGTGTGCTTCTTGTTTATCGAACTGTTGTCCAAACTGAGTCTTTGGTGCAGGCACAAATACATGCTCAGGTAAAAAGCCTTGATATAAAGAGTGCATAGAATTAATAGGATCACATACGCTCATCGCAGCGAAGGTATCGCCATGATAGCCTTTATAAGGCGTCATCAGTTTTTGTTTGCTGGTTACTCCTTGACTAAGCCAATATTGCAAAGCCATTTTTATCGCCACTTCAACACTTACCGAGCCGCTGTCGGCTAAAAATACTTTTTGCAACTTACTCGGGGTTATTGCAACCAGCTTTTTACAGAGCTCTACTGCTGGCTGGTGGGTTATGCCACCAAACATTACATGGCTCATTTTATCTACTTGCTCAACCACTGCATTTTTCAATACCGGATGACCATAACCATGAATAGCACTCCACCAAGAGGCCATACCATCTATTAGCACTTCGCCGGTGGCAAGGAAAATTCGATTATCGCGAGTGTGGCTAACAGGGTATACAGGCAACGGCTGGATCATTGATGTGTATGGATGCCAAATGTGCTGACGATCAAAATCAATGTCTATCGTTTGTTTTTTGTTCATATGTAAACTTTAACTAAGTGGGCTTCGTTGACAATGGTACGGCAATACGTATTCTAAGCCAATAACACCAAGAGCAAAAAATAAAAGAGAGTATTATGGAGCTTGCAACAGTTCGACACGATTGGACCCACAGTGAGGTGAAAGCCTTATTTGAAATGCCATTTAACGATTTATTATTTAAAGCCGCCTCTGTGCATCGCGCTAATTTTAATCCAAACGAAGTACAAATTTCTACGTTGTTATCTATTAAAACCGGTGCATGCCCAGAAGACTGTAAATATTGCCCGCAATCGGGGCATTACAAAACTGATTTAGAACGCGAGCGCCTAATAGAAGTAGAAAAAGTGGTAGAGCAAGCGCGGTTAGCAAAACAAAAAGGCGCCACCCGTTTTTGTATGGGGGCTGCATGGTCAGATCCAAAAGACAGAGACATGCCATACATTTCGCAAATGGTAAAAGAAGTAAAAGCCCTTGGCCTTGAAACCTGTATGACTTTAGGCATGTTAAATAACGAAAAAGCCCATGAACTGCGTGATGCTGGCCTTGATTACTATAACCACAACCTAGACACCTCACCTGAATACTATGAGCAAATTATATCAACTCGGACATTCCAAGATCGTTTAGACACCATTGGTAATGTGCGAGACGCTGGTATGAAAGTCTGCTCCGGCGGTATTGTCGGTATGGGTGAGCAAGCAAGCGACCGCTATGGCTTATTAATGCAGTTAGCTAATTTACCCCAGCAGCCCGAAAGCGTGCCAATTAATATGCTAGTAAAGGTAAAAGGGACACCGCTTGAAAATGTTGATGACTTAGATCAGTTTGAGTTTATTCGTACCATTGCCACAGCACGTATTATGATGCCGCATAGCTACGTACGTTTATCGGCAGGGCGCACTGCAATGAACGAGCAAATGCAGTCAATGTGCTTTTTTGCCGGTGCAAACTCTATATTTTATGGCGATAAACTATTAACAACAGAAAATCCAGAAGCCGATGCCGACATGCAATTAATTAAAAAGCTCGGGATGAACCCAGAAACACGCCACGATTATTCAGACGAGGCCTATGCTGCATCGTTATCGTCAGCGGTCGCAGATAAAGCAACCTCTGAGATGTTTTACGAAGCGTAAAGCGCTTAGTACTATGGTATGGTTTGAAGTATCGCGTTGCAGGTTAAAGCATTTATGTCATTTGAATTTATAAACACCCATTTAGATGAACGCAAAGCACAACAGCTCTTGCGTAAACGCTATGTAGTGCAAAGCGCAACAGCGCGCACTATTACGGTTAATGATAAAACCTACCTTAACTTTGCGAGTAACGATTACTTAGGGTTTGGCGATTCGCCGGTGGAGTTAACCAGCGCGCCATTATTAGGTAGCCACAGCTCAGCACTAGTGACGGGTTATCAACAACCACAGCAAGCGCTTGAGCATGCTTTATGTAGTGCTTTGGGTTATGAGGCAGGCATGTTGTTTAATTCGGGCTTTAGTGCAAATAGTAGTGTTATTAAAGCCTTGTTTCAAGATAAAGCGACAGCGCAACACAGTGCTATTTTTCAAGATAAACTCAATCACGCTAGTTTAATTGATGGCGCATTACACGCCAACGCAGCTTTAATACGCTTTAACCATAACGATATAAACCATTTACGCTCACGGCTAGAAAAATCAAAAGCGCGCAATAAGCTCATCGTATCTGAAGGTGTGTTCTCCATGGATGGTGATACCGCGCCAATTAAAGCGCTATTTACCTTAGCAAAGCAGCATAACGCCTGGTTAATGATAGACGACGCCCATGGTTTTGGTGTTTTAGGAAAATCGGGGCTTGGCAGTTGTGAAGCCTTAATTGCAGCCGACACCTTGCCCGATATTTTAGTGATCACCTTTGGTAAAGCGGTTGCTAGTAGCGGGGCGTGCGTATTAGGTTCGCGGCATTTTATAGATTACATGCTGCAGTTTAATCGTGATTATACCTACTCAACCGCTATGTCACCGTTTATTGCCGCTCATACTTTGGCACGTATTAAAAGCATAAGAGACGCCAACGACAGGCGAGCCAAATTAAACGCTAATATTGCGCTGTTTAAACGCCTAGCAAAAGAGCAGCACATTGCGTTAATGGAATCAAACACCGCGATTCAACCGATTGTTTTAGGCTGCGCCGAGCAAACGTTAAAAGCCAGTGAGCAACTAAAGCAGCAGGGCATTTGGCTAACGGCTATTCGCCCGCCAACTGTTTTACACAATACCTCGCGTTTGCGTATTACCTTAAGTGCAGCCCACACCCATGACGATATAAAACAGCTCGTTGGTAGTTTACAAAAGGTCATTTCATGATAAGCCCGCAGGCAATTAAAACTAAGCCACTTAGCCCCACTACAGTGTATTTAGCTACTCAGGCTTTAAAAAAAACCACAGCGCATAACTTTTCAAAAGCAGCAAATAGTTACAGCCAGCATGCCAATGTGCAAAAACAAGCGGCAAATGATTTATTTAAACTTATTAGTGCAAACCCTAAAAAGCTCTGTGTTGACCTAGGCGCAGGGCCGCTTGTAAATAGTCAGGCTTTAAAGGCATTATTTGGCCAAGTTGTTGCCATAGATTTAAGTTTTAACATGCTAAAAAGCAGTAATTTAAACACCCCTAAACTGTGCGCCGATATGGATAACTTACCGCTGCAAGCTAACAGTATTGATGTGCTATTTAGTAATTTTGCGCTGCAGTGGTCTGCTAATTTTGAAATCTTAATGCACTCGCTTTACCAAGCATTAAAACCAGGCGGGCAAGCCTATATTAGTACGGTTGTTGCAGGGTCATTAAACGAAATAAAAACCGCCTTTGCAGCGCTTGATTCACATAATCATATTAATCAGTTTGCAAGCCATAATAATATAAACCAATCGGTCGAAAAGTCAGGGTTTAAGATCAACGCCTCAAAAAAAGTCATTTATACCGATCAACACAGCAGTGCATTAGCGGCTATAAAATCGATTAAAGCCATTGGTGCCACCACACAAAATCATGCAACAAGTCGTCGTGGTTTATTAACTAAATCAGCACTAAAAAAAGTCTGTGATGCCTATCCGCTTGTAAACAATAAAGCCCATGTATCTTACCATGTAGTATTGTTATCATTAGAAAAAGCCCAGTAAAAATAATAAGGCGATGCCATGAACCAGTTTTTTATTACCGGTACCGATACCGACGCCGGTAAAACTCATGTAACCAGTTTGCTGCTAAAGTTACTCGCACAACATAAAAAGCGCGCAATAGGTTTTAAGCCGATTGCCTCTGGGTGTGAAATGGCGTTTGAGCAGCTCGTAAACGCCGATGCGCTAATGCTAATGGAAAGTGCCACAGTCAGCGCTAAATACGACATAATTAACCCATTTGCATTTGCGCCGCCAATAGCTCCCCACATAGCTGCAGAGCAAGCGGGTATAAACATAACAGTAGAAAAGCTGAGCATGGCTTATCAACATGTTAAGCAACAAGGCGCAGATTACCTGTTAACAGAAGGCGCGGGTGGTTGGGCTTTACCTATTAATAATAACGAGTATTTATACGACTGGGTAAAAGCAGAGCAACTGCCAGTAATATTAGTGGTCGGGATGAAACTAGGCTGTATAAATCATGCATTACTCACGGCAGCACATATGCAAAGTATGGGGGTTAATTGCATTGGCTGGATTGCTAACCAAGTTGATGCCACTATGGATGAATACCAAGCAAACCTAGATTCACTGAAAACACGTTTACCATTTCCACTGCTTGCCATTAGCCCATACACAGAGCAAACCCCTAAATTACAAATTTATAAAACCCTGCTTGAAAAATTATCAATAAATCCATAAATAACCCTTGTGTTGTGACATAGTTTGTCACAGAATAGCGCTGACGTTATGACATAGTGTGTCATAACGCAGTGATTGCTCAAAGCCGATCAAACATAGTAAATCGCTCAGCAATAAATGTTATTTTTGGAGAACTCGTATGAAACGTGTATTTTTGTTTTTATTAACTAACCTCGCGGTTATGTTGGTATTAGGTGTGGTGCTTTCAATCATAATGAGTGCGCTGGGCTTAAGCCATCGTAGCCTTGGCGGAATTTTACTAATTGCGACTGTATTTGGTTTTGGTGGATCGTTTATTTCGTTATTTATGTCGAAATGGATCGCAAAAAAATCAACCGGTGCGCAAGTGATCACCCAACCTCGTACCGAAACCGAACAATGGCTGGTAAACACTGTGGCTGCTCAAGCTAAAAAAGCCGGCATTAACATGCCAGAAGTGGCGATTTACGACAGCCCAGAAATGAACGCCTTTGCAACCGGCCCAAGTAAAAATAATTCGTTGGTGGCGGTAAGTACGGGTTTATTACATAACATGAGCCAAGATCAAGCAGAAGCCGTACTGGCGCACGAAGTATCGCATGTTGCTAATGGCGACATGGTAACGCTAACGCTTATTCAAGGTGTGGTTAATACTTTTGTTATTTTTGCCGCGAAAGTGCTGGCTGGCATTGTAGATAACTTTATCAATAGCGATGAAGAAGAGGGCGGCAGCAGCTGGACTTACTTCTTATTCGATATGTTATTCCAAGTATTATTTGGTGTATTGGCAAGCATAGTGGTTGCCCATTACAGCCGAAAACGTGAATTTGCAGCCGATAACGGCGCAGCTCAGTTGGTAGGCGCAGATAAAATGCGTTCAGCCCTTGAGCGATTAAAGCAAAACCACCCATCGCAATTAGAAGGCTCAATGATGGCCTTTGGTATTGCCAGTGGTAAAGGCATGGCTGAGTTGTTTTCATCTCACCCACCGCTTGACGCACGAATAGACGCACTACGTCGTTAAAAAAATTCAAGTTTTTCACAGTACTTGTAAACAAAAAGCCTGCATTTGCAGGCTTTTTTATGTTTAATGTTTTTTTATTGCGATTGAATAATGTCAGTAATGCCCTCTGGCGAGAGTATTTCAATCCAGTAACCGTCTGGGTCTTTAATAAAGGCGAGACCTTTCATTGAGCCGCCATCTGGCTGTTTTACAAACTCCACATCGTACTTAGCAAAGCGCTCACAGGCTGCGTATACATCGGGTACGCTAATACCAATATGGCCAAAGCCTTTTGGTTCTTCATTACCACTATGATAACCGCTAAAGCTGTCGTCGTTTTCAGTGCCCCAGTTATGGGTAAGCTCAATGAGTGCAGGGCGGCGAAACACCCACTGGGTTTTTTCTTTATCATCACCCTTTGGCATGTCTTGTTCGTAGCCTAAAAAGTACAAAGTAAACTCCATACCAGGAAAGTCATACTTTCCTAATAGTTTCATGCCCAATACGTTTTCATAAAATGCCAGCGACGGTTTTGGATCTTTAATACGCAACATAGTTTGCTGCATCACATAGCCTTCAGTGGCCTGTGCAATTTGCTCTGGAGATTCATTATAGCTAGACATGAGATAATCCTTAATAAAATGACTGAAAAAACCTTAATGGATTTAAAAAGGCAGGGTGTGCGCTCATAATAATCAACAGCAGCAAAAATTAAAACCACCGAGCTAAATTACCAGCCAGTGAGCTGAATGTTTTATAAGCAAAAAAATGGCATATTTAGCGATACTGTTTATTTATACAGTTCCTGATGTTTTGTCCAATATTACTGATCACCACCATTTTGGGGTATTTCTGCATTTATGAAGTATGGCCTGAAGTTAACTAGCTGTTTACAGGTGTTTATTTGAGGGCTAAGATAAATGCAATGTATATATGGACATTTGTCGGTTTATAAAACGACAAATGTCGTAGACAAAGTTGTTAAATGCCTATGAAGAAAATCATCGCTAATATTTTTACCAGCGCCATTTATTCCTCGTTCTTGGGTAGCGTGGTGGTCTTTATTGGTATGGTTGCATCGTTCTTGGCTGGTGGGTGGGATTTTATAGGTGGCGCAATTGGTGGAGCTATACTGTTTTACTTTATTACAGCTATTTTTTCATGCGTTATAGCAACAGTTGTTGCTGGGCCAATTTACGTTGTACTCACTAAATATAAGCTTGCCAACTATTACACGGCATTTTTGCTAGGTCTTACTGTTACATTCTTTTGCTTTGGGTTTTCCACCTCGCTAGAGAATCTATATTGGAATTTGGCCGGTGGTATTACTGGTTTGCTGTTCCACTACCACTATATTAATAAGCCTAGTTGGGTGGGGAGTCCGCATTTAACAAAGCCATCAAATTGACGTCTTTTCCGTCGCTTTTTTGGTGGTTTAACGCTACGCTACCACAAAAAAAATCAACTACAAAGCCGCAATTTATGGCGGCGTTATGAGCCATATGAATAACTTACTAATTTGTAGCCTGATAATTCTGTTGGTTAGTTGCACAACCATAAAAAATGTTTCAGATAGTTCTCAATTTGAAGGTGACATAGGCATAAAGTATTTAGAAAAGAACGCTTTCATTTGCACTGTTGATAATAATGCAATGTTTACGAAAGGCTTACCCGTTAACGAGCTATATGAAAACCATGGTTTCAAATCCTGTCCTCGCGGAATGGATGTTGCGTCCCTTCTAAAGGGGGCTGAAATTAAAGTTTCAGAGGCTTCTCATAGCTCACACTTCGGTTTAGTGTCTTATACAGATCATTGGTATTTTGTTGGTTCCGCCGACATTGGCGGTAAAATGGTGAGTTTTTATTACTACTTAGGGTTAACTACTGATGGAAAACCTCCTGTGAACTATAAGAATAATTTGTTGTGGCACTAGCAAAAGCTCATAACAAGGCCAGCCAGCATCGCTCCCTACGGTCGCTGGACCTCGTTTCACTCGGCCGCTGCTGGCGGCGTTGGTATGACTCCCACTGTCAAGTTAAACACACAGATTCTTGCCTAACTTTTTAAGCCATAATTACTTCAGCTCGAATTAGAGCGAGTTAATACATAGGATGAAGCAAGTAATTTCGTCGGTTATCTTGCTGATATGACTACAGGCGTCCTGCCTTTCGTGAATCAGCTGCGCTGTTCAAAATTGTTCCTGACA
>NZ_JACJEI010000052.1:0-15850 GCF_014163985.1 Pseudoalteromonas sp. SR41-4
ACTGTCAATATCGTCTAAATCAAATTCGTCTTCTTCAGCCAACTCCGGCTCTGCAGTCGCTTTATCGCCAGTTTCATCAATTAGACTGTCAATATCGTCTAAATCAAATTCGTCTTCTTCAGCCAACTCCGGCTCTGCAGTCGCTTTATCGCCAGTTTCATCAATTAGACTGTCAATATCGTCTAAATCAAATTCGTCTTCTTCAGCCAGCTCCGGCTCTGCAGTCGCTTTATCGCCAGTTTCATCAATTAGACTGTCAATATCGTCTAAATCAAATTCGTCTTCTTCAGCCAGCTCCGGCTCTACCGTCGCTTTATCGCCAGCTTCATCAATTAGACTGTCAATATCGTCTAAATCAAATTCGTCTTCTTCAGCCAGCTCCGGCTCTGCAGTCGCTTTATCGCCAGCTTCATCAATTAGACTGTCAATATCGTCTAAATCAAATTCGTCTTCTTCAGCCAGCTCCGGCTCTGCAGTCGCTTTATCGCCAGCTTCATCAATAAGGCTGTCAATATCGTCTAGATCAAATTCGTCTTCTTCAGCCAGATTCGGCTCTGCAGTCGCTTTATCGCCAGCTTCATCAATAAGGCTGTCAATATCGTCTAAATCAAATTCGTCGTTATCGCCGTCATTCTTATCTGTCGGTTGATTACTGCTTTGTTCATCAATCAATGCATCAATATCAAAGTCATCATCTTCATCTGCTAACTCTTCACTGAGTGCTGCTAAGTCATCATCTGAGTCAAGCGAGTCATCTGATTCAGCAGTCGGTTCATCGTTGTCATTAGCAAATAAATCATCTAGATCTGATGCACTTAGAATATCGCCATCATTGTTGTCGGTTTTAATATCTAAATCAATGTCGTCGCCTAAGCTATCATCATCTGCTTGATCAAAATCTTGCTGCATGAAGATATCAAGTTCATCATCTTCTTCTTTAGCTTCGTCGCTTTCATCATCAAATACAATGTCGTCGCTCAGTAAACCATCTAGCTCGTCTTGATTTAATAAACTGTCACCATCTTCAAACGCATCATCAATATTGTCATCAAAAATAATATCGTCGTCATCAGGTAAAATATCGTTCTCAAGATCATCAAGCTGAATACTTACATCATCGTCTTCTTGAACTGGATCTGGAACAATGGGATCAAGAGATGGGCCTAAATCAAGCTCATCCTCGGCAGTATAACTGGGGCTTTGTGGTAAAAATTCGTCATCATCAGTGCTTTCATCTTCTTTGTTGTTACGTTTACGTAAAAACATCACGATTGCAAAGATGATCAATAACGCTGGAATTGTCATTAATAGAATGAGAACTAGTGGATTGGCTAATAGCCCAGCAAAGTCAAACTCACTAGTCTCTTCGAGCTTTTTTGCTTGTTGTTGCTCTATAATTTCGTTCTGTTTTGCAATCAATTCAGAAAGTTGGCGTTGAATTTCACTGTCTTTACCAAGTTGCTCACGAATATTTTCAAGCTCTTTAGACACACCAGTTAACTGTTGCTTTAATTTATTGTTTTCAACTAAAATTTCTTCGACATTATCAACTGACGACTTGAACTGCTTTTGTAATTCAACAAGCTGACTGCCCTGTTGGGTTTTAATGCTGTTGATTTCTTGTTTTAATTCTTGCTTAGCTTCATCAACATCCACTTTGCGTGCTTGAGTTACTTTGGTTTGTGAAGCAGTAATTTCGCTGTTCGTAAGCGTGCCATTTTTCTTTTTTTCCCATAGCTCATCATCTTGCTCTGAACGCTGTTTGGCAAGCTCCGGGCTTACTGCGCGGATATCAGCTAAGGTAGGGATTTTTAAATACGCACCATCGCGCATATGATTGAGATTTTGATCTAAAAATGATTGCGGATTTTTTTCATACAGAGCCTGCATAACTTGATAAATACTGACCGAGTTATCAGGTCGCACTTTTGCAGCAATACGCCATAGTGTATCGGTTGGCTTTATTGGCCCAATAGAACGCCCTTGAACGCCATAATCAACGCCTTTAGGCCCTTTAAGTTGGCTGCCGTCTTGGGAGTATATCGGTGTTACCACCAATGCAGACGCTAATAAGAGGAGTGTAGCTAAACCGCGCATGCTGATCCTTTAATGTTTAAATGTTAACGCAGCGCCATTAAATTAGACGCTTAAACATTGATTATTTCTTGCAGAAATAACGTACATAAATAAATAGTTAATTAAGTCTTTCCTGCAAGCTCTATTCCAGTTGCAAACTATAAACCAGTTGCGGCTTAATATCCATCGCAACACTTTGAAACGTAATAGCTTAAACTTTATTAGCCGGAAGAGTTTTTTATCGTTAAGATTAAGTTTATACGCTTTTAGCAGCTATGCGGCAATTATTTGGCAGTTAAAAAATAAAAAAGCGACAAACTGCCGCTTTTCTTGCTTTTAATTAAAGATAGTTCGCTATCAACTCTTCAGCTATTTGCACGCTGTTCGTTGCGGCCCCTTTACGGGTATTATCACTTACAACCCACATATTTAAACCATGCGGATGTGAGATATCTTGACGTAAGCGCCCTACATACACAATGTCATTACCACTTGCATCTGTAACCGGGGTTGGGTAATCCCCTTCGTCTTCTATAAGTTCAAGCCCTGGCGCGTCATTAAGTAATTGTTTTACATGTTCAAAGTCGTACGGCATACGTGTTTCAATGTTAATCGCTTCTGAGTGACCAAAAAATACCGGAACTCGTACACATGTCGGATTAACAGCAATTGTGGTATCACCCAGAATTTTATGGGTTTCGTTAACCATCTTCATTTCTTCACGGGTGTAACCGTTATCTTCAAAAACATCAATTTGTGGGATAACATTAAACGCCATCTGCTTTGGAAATATTTCGCTATCGACAGGGCGTGCATTCATTAAATTAGCAGTTTGTTTTGCAAGTTCATCAACCGCTTTTTTGCCTGCACCCGATACTGCTTGATAAGTAGATACATTAATACGATCGATGCCGTATGCATCATAAATAGGTTTTAATGCCACCATCATTTGAATAGTTGAGCAATTAGGATTAGCAATGATATTGCGATTTCTAAAATCAGCAAGGCTTGCTGCATTTACTTCTGGCACAACCAGTGGTATTTCAAAATCATTTCTAAAGTGCGAAGTGTTATCAATTACTACACATCCTGCATCAGCGGCAATAGGTGCGTATTTTTCTGACACACGGCCACCAGCAGAAAATAAACCAATATGCGCTTGGCTAAAGTCAAACCCTTCAACGTCCTGCACTTCAATAGTTTCACCACGAAACTTAATATCTTCACCAGCGCTGCGACTACTTGCCAATAAAAATAATTGATCAACAGGAAACTTACGATCTTCTAACGTTTCAATAATTTGGCGACCAACAAGACCTGTAGCGCCAAGTACGGCAACATTATATTTTTGTGACATGTGTATTCCTCGTTTAACAGCCGCCATTGTGGCCGCTGTTTAAATTTTAAGTTATTCGACTACGAAACCAAGCCCTTGCAGCAAAGGCGAATATGCGCCTGCACCTAGCACTTTGACTGTGCTAAATTCACGTCGAATGGGGTAGTTTTTACGTAAGCTATCAAACCCTTCACTTGCTAAGTTGCATCGCAAAATACCATCATCACGACGCACATCGTAAACCAGATGGATCAACTGACCTAAATCAGCTTCGCTAAAGGTTTCTTGTAATGTAACTTGGGTAAACGCGGGCACTGGTAAAAAATCAGCTAATGCTTTGCCTGTTTGCAAACCTTTAAGCTCGCACAACTTTTCATAGAGCATTTGCGTGCCACGTGCTTTACCCTCTAAGGTATGGCCTGCGATATGGACACTGGCATAACGCACAAACTCAAGCAATTCAGTTAATATAGAAGGTTCGTTTTCCCATACATCTAATACCACATCGAGCTTGGCACTACCGCGCATAATTTCCAGTAGAGCATGATTATCGACCACATCGCCGCGACTGGCATTAATCAAAATAGTGCCAGGTTTAAGCGCTGCTAAACGCGCTTTGTTCATTAAATGCAAGGTACTATGTTTACCGGTCGTTACTAACGGCACATGGAAAGTGACGATATCCGCTTTACTCAACAACTCATCAATATCTGTATGCTCGGCTAATTGTCCCGCTTCATGCTTAGGTGGATCGCATACTAATACAGTGACATTAAGCGCGGCTAATTTATCTCGCAAACAGCTACCAATACTGCCCACTCCGACAATCCCAATGGTTTTGTGTTCCAAGGTGCAGGCATTTTCTTGGCACAGTGCAAACAAGCTACTGATCACATATTCAGCCACAGCAACGGCATTACAACCAGGTGCGCTCGTAAATGCAATATCACGTTGTTTGAGTAAATCAGTATCAATATGATCAACGCCGATTGTCGCCGTACCTACGTAGCGTAATTTATTAGCATGTATTAACAGTGCTTCATTTACTGAGGTTACCGAGCGAGTTAATAATACATCAACATCAATGAGCTGTTCGCTTTGTAATGTACGACCATCAAAACGCGTTACTTCACCAAAATCAGCAAAATATTGCTCAACAAGTGGCATGTTTTGGTCTGCAAGAATTTTCATTAACAAGTCCAGTAAGCACTAAGAGCCGCTATTGTAACGAACATAGCCGACTTTGAAAACGAAAAAGCCGAGCAAGTTGCTCGGCTTTAATTGTAATTTGGCTTTTTAATTAGCCTTTATATTTACTCATCACTAACGTGGCGTTAGTACCACCAAAACCAAAACTGTTAGACATAACAGTATTTAGTTCAACGTCTTTACGCTCAGTGATAATGTTTAAGCCTGCAGCTTGTTCATCTAGCTCATCAATATTGATTGAAGGCGCAACAAAGCTATGCTCTAACATCAATAGTGAGAAAATAGCTTCATGCACACCAGCGGCGCCCAGTGCATGGCCTGTCATTGCTTTAGTCGCGCTGATCATCGGTGAATTACCACCAAATACTTCTTGAATTGCTCCTAACTCTTTTACATCACCTACTGGTGTAGATGTACCGTGAGTGTTAAGATAATCAATACTGTCAACGCCTTGCATTGCTTGACGCATACAACGTGCAGCACCTTCACCTGATGGTGCAACCATGTCATAGCCATCAGATGTTGCGCCATAGCCAACAACTTCAGCATAAATGTGTGCACCACGTGCAAGCGCATGTTCAAGTTCTTCAACAACAACAATACCGCCACCACCAGAGATAACAAATCCATCGCGGTTAGCATCATAAGTACGAGAGGCTTTTTCAGGTGTTTCATTATATTTGGTAGACAGTGCGCCCATTGCGTCAAATTCCATTGCCAATGTCCAGTGAAGCTCTTCACCGCCACCGGCAAAAACAACGTCTTGTTTGCCTAATTGGATTTGCTCAACTGCGTTACCAATACAGTGTGCAGATGTTGCACATGCTGAACTGATTGAGTAGTTAACACCTTTAATTTTAAATGGTGTTGCTAAGCATGCCGATGTTGTACTGGCCATGGTGCGCGGAACCATATAAGGACCTACACGTTTTACGCCTTTTTCACGTAAAATGTCAGCCGCTTCAACCTGCCATTTAGATGAACCACCACCGGAACCCACAATGATACCCGTGCGCTCATTTGATACTTGATCATCAGACAAACCAGAATCTGCAATTGCTTGTGCCATTGAAATATACGAATACGCAGCGGCATCGCCCATAAAGCGCATTGCTTTACGATCAACAAACTCTTTAACGTCAATATCAATTTTGCCGGATACGTTACTACGTAACTTATATTCAGCAAATTCTGGGTTAAAAGCGATTCCGCTCTTACCTGTTTTTAACGATTCTAATACTTCTTCTTTGTTGTTACCGATGCTTGATACAACACCGATGCCCGTAATAACGGCTCTTCTCATGGGTAATTACCTTAGCTTGATACTAAATTGTGTTCTATTTTACGCTGAAACTTACAACGAAGTGGTCAGCTTTCTAGCGTACACTTGTACTCTGAACCTCTAGCTTATAAATAACGCCAGACTATTTCAAAGAAAACACGTAAAATAATGAAAAAAAGTACTCATTAATTGCATGCCATGATTAAAAACGCTGAAATTCACTTTAATAACTTAGGTACACCCGTTGCAGACAACTTTAACGATGTCTACTTTTCGAACGATGATGGCCAAGCTGAGTCTGATTATGTGTTCTACCAGCAAAATAATATGCCTCATCGATTACAAAATCATGACCGTGCACATTTCGTTATCGCTGAAACTGGTTTTGGTACTGGGCTTAATTTTTTAAATACATGGCAACAATTTAAAAATAATCTAACCAGTAGGCAACATCATAGTCAAGAAGTTCACAACCCAGCACAACAAAATGTGCAGCGCTTACATTTTATGTCTTTTGAAAAGTATCCGATTAAAACAGACGATCTGCAAAAGGCATTGCAAGTATGGCCTAGTTTAACACCATTGAGTAAACAGTTACTTGCTAAGTACCCGATTAATTTGGCTGGTTGCCATCGTCTTGAATTTGACAATGGTCAAATTATACTCGATTTATATTTTGGCGATGTGCAAGAATCACTCGCAGCTATAAGCTACCCGCAAACAGGTATTATCGATGCGTGGTATCTAGATGGCTTTGCACCGAGTAAAAACCCAGAAATGTGGCAGCCAGCCTTATTTAATTCAATGGTGGATATTTCTCGTAGTAATGCCACGTTTGCAACCTTTACGGTTGCAGGTGTTGTACGTAGAGGTCTTGCTGATGCAGGGTTTGCGGTACAAAAAATCAAAGGTCATGGCAAAAAAAATGAAATGCTGATTGGTTCTTTAGCCCATGCTAACCAAGCACAATCGGCGCCACCTTATCTGGCTCATCAGCAAAGTTCACTTAAAAACGTTGCTGTCATTGGCGGAGGGATAGCCAGCAGCGCTATTTTATATAGCTTGGCGAAACGTGGGGTTAACAGCCAACTTTTTTGCCAAGATCCCCAACTCGCGATGGGCGCATCTCATAATGTACAAGGTGCGATTTATCCGCACTTACAAGCAAAAAACTCCCCGCACAGTGAGCTTTTTGCGCACAGTTTTTTATATGCGAAACGACTTTATCAGCAACTCACTGAGAATGGCTTTCACTATGATCATCAATGGTGCGGCGTATTACAACACGCGATCAAACAACCCTTAGTTGAGCGCCATCAAAATATTGAACATAAACAGCTGTGGCCAGATGAACTCATGCACGGCGTAACGCCTGAGCAAGGTGATGAAATTGCCGGTGTAAGTACAGGCTACTCTGGCGTATATTTCCCGTTAGGTGGATGGGTTAACCCACCACAATTAGTGAGCGCTCTGTTCCAACAAGCCCATAAACTCAAACCAATTAAAAGCCATTTTAATTGTGATATCGAACAGCTTGAGAAAACCCCGCAAGGCTGGCTGTTATTGAGCCAAGGGCAACAGTTTGGCCCATTTAGTGACGTTATTGTATGTGCTGGTGAGCACAGCGACCGTTTTGTACAAACTCAGGCTCTGCCAATTGTTGGCGTGCGTGGTCAAGTATCCCATGTACAAGCAAGTCCTGCATCACGTAAACTAAAAACCGTGCTATGTCATAAAGGCTACTTTACTCCTGCTTATTTAGACCATCACTGTATGGGCGCAACATTCGAGAAGAACTCAAAAAGCCGCGCAGTCAAAGACCAAGACAATCAAACAAATCGCGAGCAACTGCTTCACTTTTATGGACAAACCGACTTTGCCAGTAGTCTAGGTGAGATCACGGCAGCTAAAGCCGCTGTACGTTGTAGTTTTATTGATCACCTCCCTATGGCCGGAGAATGGCCGCAGCAAAGTGATTATATTCACGCGTTTGCCAATTTACGCGCAGGGAAACGCTATCAATATCAATCCTTACAAAAACCACAACAAGGACTACACATACTCACAGGCTTTGGGGCTCGTGGCTTATGCAGTGCGCCCCTGTGTGCAGAACAATTAGTTGCTGCACTTAACAATGAACCACAGCCTTTGAGTGAACGAGTAAGCCAAGCGATTCACCCAGCCCGCTTTATTGTAAGAGATTTAATTCGAAATAAAATTTAACTTAGTAAAAATAGCGTGTAGGAACCAGGGTCTGTTGATCTTTCAAGGTTAAATTTGCAGCAGTCTGTTTGGTATTTAGGCAAGGCAGAGCCTATGTGGTGTGGTTATTCCCCATAAATAGGCGATAACGCAGCATTAATGCCAAACAGGCGCTGCCCGAAGGGTTCTGCCTAGGGGCAATTAACTCTTTGTTGCTCGGCTTTTACTTAGCCCACTAGGTTACAAACCTCGCGCCGCGATTAAATTGCCCCTAGTTTAAACAAATATTAATCCGCAAAGGTCAACAGACCCTTATGTGATAAAAATAATAACACCACTGATGTTAGCAATAAGCCTAACCTCAGTGACTTGCGCTGCAAATTTAGACAGCGTTCCGCTACCAGCTGATTTTAAGTACTCATTACAAATTGCCGATGACTACCCACTGATACAAACTGGCTATGTTGCTCAGTCGATTACAAAAGTGAGTGCTTTTTATCAACAAGCTTTAGGTAAGTCTGAGCTTATTATCGGTGATAATAAACGCCGACGTTGTTTTATACCATCGACAAGAAAACCGTGCGGATCAGCTTATATGCTCGTGACTACCGAACCGAAATAGCGATTATGATCACGCAACCATAATCGCTTGACGGCGAACTGATCTGAATACGTATGCATAAAACAAACTGTTGAGCTTATAGCAAAAGCACCGTAGTTTATTATTAACACAATAATAACAACACGGTCTTTAATGCGCTATTTACTTTATATATTGATTCTCTGCGGCAGTAACTATTGCAACGCCGCAGCAATCAAATTACAAAGCTACTCAGGTGATACCTCCTTACCACACAAACTATTACTAACCGCATTAGCGAGGCAAAACCTTGCATATATACATCCTTACGAAAGTGATAAAGACATTTCAAATGCACGTATTTTAAATGATGTAAAAAATGGTCAGTTAGATGTGATGTGGAGCATGACTTCTGAGCAGCTTGAGCAAGACTATCAAGCAATTTATATCCCTTTATTTCGTGGTTTGTTGGGTATGCGCTTGGCGATGGTCACTCAACAAAATCAGCATATATTTAAACATGTAAACTCTATTAAAGACCTCTATCAATTTAGCGCCGGACAAGGCAAAACGTGGCCCGATACCGCTATACTCAAAGCGAATGGCTTAAAGGTGATCACTACCTTAAAATACCCTAATTTATTTCCGATGTTAGAAGGTAATCGCTTTGATTACTTTCCCCGTGGCGTAAACGAACCATGGGATGAAATAGCTAATAACAGTGAGTTAAACCTGACCGTTGATCCTTACATTTTACTAAAATATACCGCGCCGTTATATTTCTTTGTCGCTAAGGATAACCACACTCTCGCCAGCCAGCTTAATTCTGCGCTACAAGATATGATTGCCGATGGCACTTTTACCACCATGTTCTTTAACGACAGCCAAGTAAAAATGGTACTAGCTAAAGCTAACTTAGCAACACGAAAGGTGATCCCATTACAGAACCCTAGCCTGTCATCACGCACTCCACTATTACAACACGCACTGTGGTTTGATCCACTTAACGAGAGCAACACGCAATGAAATCATTACAAAGAAAAATAATCACAGCGCTTAGTATTTGTTTACTAGTCACTTTTAGCTTTGTAATTGGGGTAAACTACGTATTACTAAAAAATGATGAAACCAAACAATGGCATAAAAATGTTGATGCGATAAAGCAACAATTAACGGTTATTTTAGCCGAGCCAGTATTCTCATATGATAAACCCCTGATCGCGCAAATATTGCAGGCATTTGCTAAAAATCCAGATATTCAACAACTGCATGTTATTGATCATCGTGGTATCGAACTTGGTCGACTTGATAAACCCAGCAATACAACAAAGCAATTGCTCAAGCAGCAAATTGATCTAACATTCTCAGAACAACCAATTGGTACTATCCATATCAGCTTTAGCCAAGATGAATTAAACCATGGCATCAACAAAGCATTAAGTACCATGGTTATCACCCTTGCCATTTCATTTGCCTTGTTAGGCATTATTATTCTTAGCGTATGCCGCATACTGATCATCAAACCGATTATCAGTGTCAATCAATTGGTGGATGAACTTGCCCGTGGCTCTGGCGATTTAACTCAGCGAATAAACTATCAATCTACGGATGAAATTGGCCATTTAGTTGCGGGCTTTAACCGCTTTATTAATGAAGTGCAGCAAATAATCTCAAGCCTGGGGCAAACAGCTACCGAGCTTGAAGTGATTGCCGCAACAGTAAACGAAGCAACAGTGCGTTCAAAATATGAAGCCGAGCAAGAATATCAATTAACCGATGCGGCAACCTCCTCTCTGAGTCAATTAACCCAAGCGACTAAAGAAATTGCCCTTGGAGCGACGCAAACAGCGGATAAAACAATGCAAGTACAAGGACTTTGCCAAGACGGCGAGCTATCGATGAGTCATAACAGTAGTTTGATAAACGACCTTGAAAATCAATTAGATCACACATCAACGGTGGTAGAGCAACTTGATAGTCGCAGTAGTGAGATAAGCCAAGTTCTTGATGTGATTAAAAGTATCGCCGAACAAACCAACTTATTGGCGCTTAATGCAGCAATTGAAGCTGCACGTGCTGGAGAGTCTGGCCGAGGCTTTGCCGTAGTTGCTGATGAAGTTCGCGCACTTGCGAGTAAAACCTACCATTCCACATCAGAAATCGAAAATATCATTACTGCACTACAAACCAACGCCAGTGAATGTGTAGCCGCCACACAAAAAAGCAAACAAGTGAGTACCGACGTTACTAGCGCGAACGAGCAAAGCCAACGCGTTTTTCATAATATCGCTCAACAAGTTGATGAGATGAACTTAATGAATGAACGCATTGCAGCCAGTTCAGAAGAACAAACCTCGGTTACGCAAGGAGTATTAGCCACTATGGAAAAAATCAATCATGGCGCAAAGTCGCTTGCCCAAGAAGCGGATCATCTTGATAAGACAGTTAAGCAGCTCAATGATCTTGAAAAAGGCATTGTGGCTAAACTTGGGTTGTTTAAGTATTAAATGCAAAAACGGCTAGAAGGCTAGCCGTTTTATTTACGCTTTAATGACTCCTAAAATTGATATTGGAACCCTAGCGCCCATTCATTTACATCATTTTCTCTTAGCTTATAATGGCTATAGTTAATTGAAACATCTGTATTTTCAAGCACTGGATAAGCTAATTGCCCGCCAAAATAAGGGCGTGTATTGGTGTCACTATATGTAATTTTTTGCCCCGTAGATGAGCGGCTATCGATTGAATAATGATAATGGAAAGCCCCTACAAAAACCTTACTCTTAACTTGGCCCAACAGCGGGAATACATAAGCTGTTTGTATCGCAGGTCCTTGTGACAATACCGGCACGGTTTGTGATACATTCAATTGCGCATTACTTGGATCAAGCGTATCTCCAACAAAGGTCATACTACCTTCACCTAAGTTGATATAGCGTACGCCAAATTGCCAATTAGTCGCTAACGAATAAATCCCGCCTATTGACCAACTAATATCGGTATCATCGTATTCAGTATTCGCTAATTCGACTGATTGATCAGTTGTGGTGGAGCCTGCAACGGCCGCATAACCAATCGTGCCATCCATAGACCACTCACCAGCTAGTACAGGCTGACTGACTACCACAGCCGTAGCGAGTAAAGCCCATGGCGTCAGTTTTGATTGGCGACGTATAAAGACTAACCCAATCATTAACAACACCATGGTGCTGCCTAAACTACCTGATGAGCTATTTTTAACCGTGGTGGTTGTATAAGCTTTTACGGTCACTTTTACTTCTCCTTTTGCTTCAGCACCTTTACTGTCAGAAACTGTATACTCAATAAAATCAACACCTTCAAAACCTGCTTTGGGCTGGTAATTCAATGTGCCATCGTTATTTATAGTGACTGTGCCTTGCGTAGCTTGCGCGCTTATTAAACTAAGTGCGTCGCCATCCGCATCGCTATCATTGGAGAGCACATCAATAACTATTTGCGTGCGGTCATTGGTGCTTGCAGTATCACCAATAGTTGTTGGGGCACTGTTTACTACCACACTAACAGTCGCTGTACCAAAGGCTGTTCCACCTTTACCATCAGACACACTGTAGTTGATCGTTGCAGTACCAATAAAATCAAGTAATGGTTGATAACTAAGTTGATTATTAACGATTGCTACCTCACCAAAATCAACACTTGCACTGGTGAGCGTCAGTACATCATTATCTGCATCGCTATCATTACTAAGCACATCAATAACAATACTATTACCTAGTGCAATAGTTACTTGATCTGATTGTGTAACAGGCGCGCTGTTATTACTACTCATAACGCTAACGCCGCCTGGATCAACAATTTGACCATTCGCTATGCCATCAGCATCATTGATACCACCATCAGTTATGCGTAATTGTACACACCAGTCACCTTCTTTAAGCCCTTCTTGCCACAGCTGACTATTTGGTGAAGGGCAATACCCTTGCTCACCTTGAGTAGAATAGACCTTATCGCCGTTGCTGGTATTAAAGTCAATCCACTCATTATTGATAAGCTTTCTATAAATCGCCCCCGCTGGTATTGGCATTCTTTGCGGAAGCACTATGTGGTAGTTTTCACCTTTTTGCTCCATGGCGGTTACTATAAAGCTAAAGTAACCACCAGAGTTATCCATCCCAACATCTGCAGGCAATTCATTTTCAAACAATTGTGCTGCGCCACTGCTATTTTGTATGCTTGAGAATGCTTTTCTTAAACATGCTCCCGCATCCCCCTCGACAAGAAACTGCGCTGACTCATTTACTTGCTCAGGTAATACATTACATTCATTAATATTATCCAAATAATCAGGAATACCATCACGGTCATTATCTTGTAGACCTTCGATATTGTCTGGTATTAAGTCATTATCAGTATCGGCAGTTGTTAACTCAGGTAACTGAGCTACCACTTCAACATAACTGGTCACTGTAGTTGATAAGCTATCCACAGCGTCATCTGTTGCGGTTACTGCTATTTCATAAATACCAATATCGAGTTCAGCTGTAGAGAACACAAATGTATCAGCCGCATTACCTAGATCAACAATCCGTTCATCTGCTGCTTGCCAACTAAATGAAATATTATCTTCAGGGTTATTATCTGTTGCCAACGCTGTAATTGTTACGAGATCGTCACTTGCTAAAACAAATGGCCGAGGCTGATTATTTTGCTCCGTTATCGTAACTAAGCTTGGTGCTATATTACTCTCTGAAATAGTCATAATATTAGAGGCTTGCGCGCCAGTATTAAGGCTATCGTCAAGCGTTATAACAATTGTTTCATCCGCTTCAATCTCACTATCTACAAAGACTCTAAAGTTGATCTCACCAACGAGGCCTTGTTCAATAACCACTTCACCGCTGATTAAATCATGATCATCTGATGTTGCGGTTCCAGATACGCTGTAAGGTACAGTGACAGGATAACTTGCCGCTGGTCCATTCAAGTAAACCCGAGTGGTATAACTTTGATCCTCAGCAACAACTTTATTTTTACCTAGTGATATTTGCGGGTGAACCATTACTTGCTGGCTAGCAGTTGTGGTTTTACCATTACTGTCTATCGCTTGCCAATACACTTGATGTACGCCTGGCGTAAACAACATACTTTGATTGATAGTAGTAACTGGTAGAGGGTTTTGCTCGCTATCAAACGCAAGAGCTGTACCCAACTTAACTCGAGTAAACAATCCTGTTGCATCAACATTCACAGCAGCTGGAGGTGTAATGGTTGGTGCATCCGCTTGACTATCAGTAAAGTTAATATAAGCAAACCCTGTGCTTTGTGCTTGCGCTGGGTCGGCAATAATATACTCAACTTTAATAGTGCCTTGGGTACTTGCGCTAAATTGATAGACAAGCTGCTGGTCAACAATACTCACTGTACCCACTGACGCCCTAGCACCAATAATTGTTATTACATCACCATCAACATCAGTATCATTCGCCAATACATCAAGTATATAACGGCCGCTTTCAGTTCGCGCTAAGTCAAAGGTATCTTCCACAGCGACCGGTTGATCGTTTACTGACTCAACAGTAATTAACGCCGTAGCTATAGCTGAACTTGCTTTACCATCAGTCACTAAATAGCTAAAGGTGTCGCTACCATGATAATCAGCCTGTGGCTGATAACTAAATACCGTTCCTTGCACCGTTAAGCTACCAAACTGTGGTTGAGTGACCACTTCTATAACTAAATTGTCGTTATCACTGTCGCTAACCTGAGCACTAACACTGAGGTTATTATCTTCTTTAACGCGCATTACCATATCATTAGCAACAGGCGGCGCATTTACATACGTTACATCAATACTAAATGGGTTAAGCGTACTGCTTAACTGCCCATCGCTTACGCTGATCAAAATATTACTATATAGACCAACGTCATCTCGTGTCGGTATACCACTTAATGTACCACTTGTGCTATCAAACGTTGCCCAACTCGGCTTGTTCGCAATCGTCAATGATAAACTGGTATTATCAATATCTGACACAATTGGCGTAAATGAGTAACCTGTATCTTGCGCGATTGATGTTGCAGGTGAACCGCTGATTGTTGGTGCATCGTTAACATTCACTACTGTCAGTGTAAATGGGGTTAAACTTTGGCTTGCAATCCCATCCGTTACACTCACCGTGATGCCTGCATAACTTCCTACATCAGCATTGCTTGGTCTGCCTGATAGCTCCCCTGTGGTGGTATCAAAGTTCAACCAACTTGGTTTATTTTTAATACTGAAGCTGAGATTATCACCATCATTATCTGTCGCTGTTGGTACAAAGCTATATAAGTCATTTTCATTAACAGCTAAGCTTGGTACTCCAGTAATCACTGGCAAATCGTTAATACTATTAATCGTTACTGACACTGTGCTTGGTGCTGAATCAAGTAATCCATCATTCGCTATATAGCTAAACTGATCGTCACCAAAGTAATTTGCACTGCCTTGATAAGTAACTTGCTCACCTGAGATAGTCGCAGTGCCATGAGTTGGTTGACTAACGATTGTATAAGTTAATCTATCACCATCAACATCACTACCGAGTAAGTTCATAACGACTGGCATGTCTTCATCAGTAACGCCAGTTTGTAGACCCACAATTGGCGCGTCATTCACTGCGGTGATAACTAACGATACCGGGGTTGTTGTTGAATCTAACTGTCCATCATTAACAACAAAACTAAAGCCATCACTGCCGTTATAATTGGCGTTTGGCGTATATAACCAACTATCATTACTTTGCTGCACAAGCGAGCCATGTAATGCGCCTTCATCAAGACGATAGCTTAGATCATCGTTCTCAATATCTGAGCCAACCAAGGTGATCAAAACGCTATTATCTTCTGCAAGTATTAAGCTTTGCGGAATACCTAAAGGCGCATCATTGACTGGGTTTACAGTCATGGTGACAGTAGCAAGGTTAGATACCGCGCCATTGCTGTCTTTAACTGTGTAAGTAAAGCTGTCGTCACCAAAGTAATCTGCATTGGCGGTGTAAATGATTGCCCCCGTTGCGGTTACTTGAGTTTGCCCATTGCTTGGTGCACTGACAACCGTCACACTGCTCACATCTAAGCTGTCGCCGATATCAACATCACTGTCGTTACCCAATACGTTGACTTCAAATGAACCTTCTTCTTG